>JAYTAK010000511.1:0-3997 GCA_043737515.1 Candidatus Kuenenia sp.
GCATACGGCTCGCCGTTAAACGATCATTCTCCCGCACTCGATTTTTCCTTCAAAACCAATCGGGATCTGCACATAGAATCTGGTAGAGTCAGCAAAACACCATGGATGCAGATCCAATTCGAGCGGTCGCCGTCCCTGGTGCAAAACAGGGACTCGTCGACCGTCAGTCGGCACGCTGCCGGATTCAGGATTTGGCTTCACTTCGACGACGCCATTGTCGCCGCAGAACAGAAGCACCGAAGCAGCCAGCGAGCAGGACCACTGTCGCAGGCTCTGGAACGGCTACCGGTGCCCCGATATTGAAACTGGCGAAGCTGCTACCGCGGGTGAATTCCAGACGGCGAATGGCCTGGTTGTTTCCGAGTGCCAGACTGATCGTTGGATTTCCCGGGTTGATGGTCGTGCCATCGAACGTGTAGGTATTTGCGGCAATTCCATTCCAGTCCCAGCCCGGCATATCGGTGAGCATTGGAGCTCCGCCACCAACACCTATGCCGCTGACGCCGAGGACTGCCGGACCAAGGCTTAGGGGATCTCCAAGCCATGCCGAAGTGATGACCATATACGATGCGTCAAAGGCCTTGACGGAAAACTTCTCGGTTCCAGAACCATTGTCCAGGTCCCCGAGGAAGAAATAGGTTCCTATCGGAAGCACATTATTGGCAAGTCCCGTAAAGTCGTAGGTGCTGAATCCGCTGGGCCGCAGGTTTCCGATAGGAATCGGGCCTGTGCCCGTAAACGTGCCCTGCCATGAGGCCGCAGCAGTGCCGGACCAGGTGCCGGTAAAGCTCGTGGAGGGGATTTCAGTGTAGACAGGACCGACCACCGGATAACTGGTTACGACAGGCCCCAGCGGAATGTGGGAGCCACTTCCCGTCAGGATGACGGCGTGGCTCGGACTCATCGTGCCGCCCCAAACTGTCAGTACTGCCGTGGCGATTAACATTCTGCTGCAAACATGCCTCATGAATGCGGGGAACAAAAACGACATCAACATGATCCTGGTCCTTAGTGAAGTGGGTTAGTGAGAAAACAAATTGGTCAACAAGGACTCATGCGTATTCGGCGCTCAAACCCGGCCAGATAAATCGGAAAGTTCTTCAGGAACTGCTCTGCTCAGCAAACGATCAGAGTTTTGTTTTCGTGGGGAGCGATCTCTCCAGTCCTGAGTTTGCCATGGCATTTTTGTAGATTGCGTGATTCAAAGGTCTCGCAGTTCAAGCGGGAAGAACCACAGTTCTATTGGCCCCACTGGGCTTGTGCCTTGTGCCAGTGGCGTGGACGTATTAAGGCGAGCGGGGGATGTCAATCCCCTGATATTCGTCGCGAACCCAAGCCAATCAGGGGACGTAAGTGCCCTGATTTTCGCGTCATCTGGAACAAATCAGGGGATTAACATCCCCCGCTCGCCGTTGGAATTCCTTAAGCCCACGCCATTTGAGGGATGCCCAACGGAAAACCAGACTCTTGCCGACACTGAGTGTGCCACACGCATGCGTTCAGGTTTCCAGACCTGGGCTGCGCCGATGAGAGGGCGTCAGAATGGCATCAATGTCTGACAACGCCGAATGCTCACGCTCTGGCGAACGTGGCTGCGGAGGGTTGCAGGCGAAGCCCGCGCCAAGCTGCATGACTATGGATTCGCAGCGGGAGCCATCAGCGAAAGACCGAAGCCGGTGACTTCTCGAGTCACTTCCAGAAACACAATTGCCTCGCGGGTGCTCAGGGTAAAGCTGAGGTTCGGGTTGCCCACGATTGTCGTCACATCGAAAGCATATGTCTGTGTCGATTCGTTCCAGTCCCATCCAGGCAGGTCGGTCGGCAGAATCGAACCGGGGAAGCCAACACCCGTTCCCGAACCATGTTGTTCGAGCGGAGTGCGATTGATCCAGGGCCGCGAGATGGCATGGTGATCCGCGTCGTATGCCTTGAGCGTCAGACGTTCAATTGTATCCAGATCAGCGATAAGCAAATACGTACCGACCGGAAGTACGCCGCTCGTTAGACCCGAAAAATCAAATTCCGCCGTATGATCACCCGTGTTTCCGGCGGGATTGCGACCAAGACCGGTGAACGTTCCCTGCCATGCGGCAGGCACATCCGCTGACCATGTGCCCGTGAAACTCGTGGCACTATGAACGTATGATGGATGCACTGGCGCGATGCTGTTGCCTGTCGGTGCGAGCTGAAGATGTTCACCGGTACCGGTCAGCGGAGACTGGACGATCTCTTGGGTGAATGGCTTCATTCGACCGGGCACAACCGCTGCCGCGACTCCGAAGATTCCGAGCAGCAACGCACAGGCAAGGACGATTCGCTTCTTGCTTCGTCGAGTCACCTGAGGCTTCTGAACGACGCGCCGGTGCTTGCCCGTTTTCGACGGCAGCGTACTGACGTCATCAGAGGCTGCGACGTGATACCGGGACAGTGCCTCGGCGAATTCCGCCGCAGTGGCGAATCGATCTTCCGGGCGACGAGCGATCGCTTTCCAGCAGATTTCTTCCAGTTGCAGATCGACACCGCTGCGGATTTCGCTGGGACGAGGCGGGATTTCATGAGTCAGCAGGTACAGCACGCGAGTCACGCTGCCACTGCGAATCGGGCAGCCAGCGAGCAGTTCGTAGAGGATGACGCCAAGACTGTAGATGTCAGAGGCCGCGCCGACTCTTTTGGGTTCGCATTCGGCCTGTTCTGGCGACATGTAGGCCGGTGTGCCAATGATGGCTCCTGACAGCGTCACCTGCGAATCGGTCTCATGAGCCATCCAGGCGAGACCGAAGTCCATCAGGATCGGTTCACCGCTTTGGTCGATGATGACATTGGCCGGCTTCAGGTCCCGATGCACGACTCCCGCGCGGTGCGCTGCATCCAGCGCCGTCGCCAGCTTGCGAATCCATACCGCGATTTGGAGGGAAGTGAATACCGGCGCAGCCGCACCGGCAGGCGTTCCGTCCAAAGCCTCAGAACTTCGGGTGCTGAGAACCTGCGACAGCGGTACGCCGTCGATCCAGGCCATTGTCAGGTAATGCCTGCCGTCGTGCTGATCCACATCAATAATCGGACAGAGGTTGCGATGTTGCACCAGCGCCATGACTCTGGCTTCGCGGCGAAACCGCTCGATCAGATGCAGCTTTCCGTCCGAATCGAAGCGCGGGATTTTCAAGGCCACTTGCCGCCCCAGCCGCGTGTCCTGGGCCAGATAGACAATGCCCATGCCGCCCGTTCCCAGGACACGTTCGATGCGATATCGTCCGAACAGCGTTCCGGTTGCCAGCGGTGTTTCGTCGATTTCACCCTGGGAAGAAGCATCATCCGGTTCATGATGTTCCGCCGCAACTTCGCGTGCCGGGGGCAGCAGCATGGAGGGTGCCGTGTCGCCCACTGCGGCGATCATAGTTGGCGGATCACCATCCTGCAGCGGCGTTTTAGCAGGCTCCTTGGGCAATTCGGCAGACACGTCTGTGCCGATCAGCCGCGTTTCGACTTGTGTCCGCAGATCTGCAATTTCTGCGCGGGGTTCGTCGAGGTGCTGCGGCCGTGCTGTCGGATCGACGATTTCCAGAGTAGTTTTAGCAAGGTTGCGTTCGTTCATAAAATCACCACAAATCGCAGGTGTGTGTCAGTCTGGCGTGTCTCATCAAACTCATGCGTATTCCACGAGCACATCCGGCCAAAAAAATCCTAAATTCTTTCGCCAGGGCATTGCGACACGTCTCAGGGATGACGGATGAGCACAGCGGAGTATGTGCAGCTCCGCGAAATACACAAGAAGATTCGCATTTTTTGCGGTTTATCCGTTTGTAGTTCCGGCTTCAGCCGGAAACGCTGGGGATCTGTCCAAAACGGAGCAGGCTGAGTTTCCGCCTGAAGGCGGGACTACAAACGAAGTGGGGTAAGCTTCCAGCTTGCCTTCGCGCAATGAAAACCACGCGATTTCGGCAACCATGACAAGCTGGAAGCGTTTTCTTCACGCATTGCGAATTGACAATGGCGAGCG
>JAYTAK010000512.1:0-9127 GCA_043737515.1 Candidatus Kuenenia sp.
GGCGTCAGCCCTCCGTGCGTTTATGCGCGGGCCACGGAGGGCTCACGCCCAGCCGCTCGCCATTGTAAATTCGCACCGCGTGAAGAATAATCTTGGTCCGGCCTACTCGAAAATCAAGTATTGAAGTTGGCAATTGCTTTGGAGGCCACTCTTCGCGACACTGTGGCTCCGCACTTACACCGTGGGATAAGCTTCCAGCTTGTCATTGCCGTTCAAGAAGCATGGATTTTTCTTCAATCGACGCCAGAATAGTAGGGTGCGTGAAGCGGAGCGCAACGCACCATTTTTGTAAAGCGTGAGAATCTGGTGTGTTTCGCTGGCGCTGCACGCACCCTACCGGAATCACCAAATCATCAGGTCGCAAGCGAATTTGCGACCGGACTTTAGAGTTAATGCATGAACGAGGTTCAACAGTTGAATGCAATCGAAGAAGGTTCGCACTTGGATGAGCCCCGTGAAGACGTCATCCGGACTGCCGGTATTTCGAAGATCTTCGTCCATGACGGAGTCGAGGTGCAGGCGTTTTGCGATGTGTCATTGAACATTCCTCGAGGCCAGATGATTGCCATCATGGGGCCGAGCGGTTCGGGCAAGAGCACGCTGCTGCATATCATGGGCGGGATCGAACCGCCGTCCTCCGGTGAGATCTGGGTGGACGGGCAAAAGCTCTCGGGATTGAGTGATTTTGAGCTGACAATTCTGCGTCGTCGAAAGATCGGCTTCATCTTTCAGTCGTTCAATCTGGTGCCCACATTGAGCGTGATCGACAACGTCACACTGCCGTTGATTCTGGATGGAATTTCTCAGCGCGATGCCATCCCTCGGGCGACGGAATCTCTGAAACGTGTGGGCATGTCGCACCGTCTGCAGCACCTGCCATCTCAGCTTTCCGGCGGAGAGCAACAACGGGTTGCGATCGCGCGAGCGCTGGTGATCAGGCCGTCGCTGGTGTTGGCAGACGAACCGACGGGGAACCTGGATTCGGTTCGCGGCCGCGATATCACGCGCTTGCTGCGCGAAGTCGCACACGAGAGCCACCAGACGGTCGTTGTTGTGACACATGATATTCGAGTCGCATCGCAGGCAGACCGACTGATTGTGCTGCTTGATGGCAAGGTCCGCTTTGACGGTCGCCCCAGCTCCGATGCGGAGTGGATGGCGGCGCTCAAGCTGGAGATCGATGGATGATCCCATGGAGATTTTTCTGGAACAATCTCCGGTTGCGTCCGATCCGCACTCTGCTCACGATTCTGAGTATTGCCGGCGGTGTCGCGGCCGTGGTGGCGGTCCTGCAATCGACAGCCGCGACGCGGGGCGAACTGGACTCGCTGCATCAGACACTGGCCTCGCGCGTGGCGATGGAAATTGTGGCCGCAGATGCTTCAGCCTTTCCTCCGGAAGACCTGCCGCCGGTTGCAGATGCACCGGGAGTTGCCGCGGCGATTCCGGTCTTTCGTGTGTTCTCCAAGATGGTTGCAGATGGCGGAGACGCGCGCGGGATCGCGATTGGCGTGGACCTGGAACAATATCGTGCGGTACGCGATTTCAATTTCGTGTCGGGACGCATGAGTACAGGAAAGGGCGAAGTCTGCATTGAAGCCAACGTCGCCGAAAGTCTCGGCGTGTCCGTGGGCGATGAAGTTCGGCTGGGGGCTCGTGGACTGCCGTGGCTGCTGAAGAAGAACGTCGTCGGGATATTGAAACCATTGGGAATCGGAGCGGTGGAGGAAACAGCCTCGGTGTTTCTGACTGTTGCCGACGCCGCGACGCTGGGAAAAGCTCCAAGGAAAGTGACCGCCCTGCAGATCGTGCTGAAGCCGGAAGCGGACGCTGACAGCGTGGCTACGCAGATCAGAGCACAGCTTCCGAGCCACCTGGTGCTGACACATGCCGCCTCGGCGGCTGACCTGAGCCGACCGACTGAGGATATTATCAATGTGGGACTTAGCGCTGCCGCAATTTTGTCGGTTGTGGCAGCGATCTTTATCGTGATCAATACGTTTCAGATTTCTGTCGCCGAACGGCAGCGACAGTTGGCTCTGCTGAGAATCGTGGGCGCCACCACCGATCAGATTCGCAAGTCGATGTACCGCGAGGCGTTTTTGCTGGGCGGCATCGGAACCGGAATCGGGATTTTCCTGGGTGTCTTCGGCAGCCGCTTCCTGGCGAGCGGCATGGAGGACATTTTTGGTTTCACGAGTGTGACGGTCGCGTCGATTCGGCCGCATGCCGTTCTCGCAGGTCTGGTCTTCGGTCCGCTGGTGACGCTGGTGTCGGTGTGGTTTCCCGCGCGAACTGCGTGTGAGGCAGCACCTCTCGCGGTGCTGCGATCTGCCGTCGCACCGCGGCGAGGTATGCCGTTGCGTGTTTCGTTTGGCACGGGAATGATGTTCCTGACTGCCGCCCTGTTGATGTTTGGATGCACGTATTTCGACATTCTCGCCGAATTCACAAGCATTGCCGGATTCGGCTTTGTCGTGATTGCCGGCACGCTGTGTCTGCCGTCACTGATCCGACCGTTTTCTTCGGTCGTGTACGGAGTCATCCGGTGGCTGTTTCCGATAGAAGCGCAGCTGGGCCAGCGGCAGTTGCTCGATAACTTTGGACGCACTTCGCTGACGGCGGCCGTGCTGTTCGTCGTGTCTGCCACCAGTGTCAGCATCGGCAACACGACACTCCTGATCACGCAGGATGTTCAGTCGTGGCTGGACCGCACCCTCACGGCTGATTTCCTGCTGCGTGCAAGTCGCCCGCGTGTCGATATGTCGGAATCCGATGCGCTGCCCGATGAGCTGGAGATTCAGCTCGCGACGATAACGGAGATTGATTCCATTGATCGCATGACATTTTCGCTCGCCTCGATCGATGGGACTGCGGCGACGCTGTTGGTGCGTCAACTGACCGGTTACAACGATCTCCCGATCGACATCGTCGAAGGTGATCCCGTCGCAGTTCGGGAAGCATTGCTGGCCGGCGACGCAGTGATCGGCTCAGTGCTCGCCCACAGGCTGGGTTGCAAGCCAAACGAAACGGTGCGCATCGAAGTATCCGGCATCAGCCATTCTGTCAGAGTCGCCGGCATTGCCAGAGAATACACAGCGGGCGGATTGATGATCATCATGGACCGGGCGGCGGCCGTGCAACTCTATCCGATCCAGCCCGCTCAGGTGTTCGGGATTCGCTGTGCTGAGGCTGCGACCGAGGACGTGGGCACACGACTGCGTGTTATTTCGCGGGAGCAGGGTTTGATCTTTCAGTCCTTGTCAGATTTACGCGAATTGGTGCGAGGCATGATCAGGGGACTGACGAATCGGCTGTGGATGATTCTGGTTCTCGCACTGGTCATTGCCGGGTTTGCGATCGTCAATACACTGACGATGAACGTGATCGAGCAAACTCGACATCTTGGCGTGCTGCGTGTCGTCGGGATGTCCCGCCTTCAGGTGTTCCGTATGTTTCTGTTTCAGGCATTCGTTCTGGGACTGCTGGCACTTTTGCCTGGCACGATTGTCGGAGTTCTCGTGGCGTTTTTGATCACCATTTCATTTCGCGGCGTTGCGGATCATGGCGTCGCGTTTACCGTCCATCCGATGTTGCTGGGGTGTTACCTGTTCGGTGGAGTCCTCCTCTGCCTCATGGCCGCCGCACTTCCCGCAATCCGCGCCGGTCGCCTGAAACCGCTGGAAGCGATTCATGAGGAATGATGGCAATGGGACCTGGAGTTGAATGTAGGATGGACATTCAATTCATGTCCGTCGCGTGTCCAATACGATTTGCAGATGCACAGATCGCGGTTGCCAATGTCGCCTTTCGCTCCGCGAAAGCAGCGTTCTTTCGCGGAGCGATAGGCGACATTGGAAGTGCCATCCTCAACCGCGCGAGGTACACATCGATCGCGGTTAATCGTGCATGTTTTGTATCAGCCATGCCTTTTGGTGAGGACTCGGACATGAATGTCCAAGCGACATTGGCTAACAAAGTTCCCTGGGCCCAAAGCGCGGACAACTGCCGGAACGGCGCTGCGCTTGGTCCGGCCTACGTGTGTGACGCCAGCTCAGCAGCTCAATATAAACGCTGATTTGCAATCTCGCAGATTCCTGGTAGCTTAGCGCGGCTTTGGGATTTACCCTCTGCCATCTTTCCTGTCACTCCCCACCTCAGTTGAGCCTGATCATGCGTTTTGCCCGGTTCTTGTACGTACTCTGGGTCGTCGTGGCCATTTTCGTTCGATCATCACAGGCTCAGGAGACGAAGCTCACTCCAGCCGCGAAGTCCGGCCACCCGATTCAGGCACTGCTCGTCACCGGCGGTTGTTGTCACGACTACGATCGCCAGAAACTCATTCTGACTCGCGGCATCAGCGCCCGCGCTAACGTGCGCTGGACCGTCGTGCATCAGGGAGGAACGAGTACTGACACACAGATTCCCCTCTATGACGATCCGAACTGGGCCGATGGTTTTGACATCGTCGTTCACAACGAATGCTTCGCGCACGTTACCGACAAGGATTTCGTCGATCGCATTCTGAAGCCGCATCGCGAAGGACTGCCCGCCATCCTGATTCACTGCGCGATGCATTGTTATCGAGTCGGCGATGATCGGTGGTTTGAATTCTGCGGAGTCCAGTCGCCCGGCCACGGACCGCATTATTCGTACACGATCAATAACCAGCAGCCCGAACATCCGATCATGGCTGGTTTCGGGGAACGCTTTGTCGTGCCCAAGGGCGAACTGTATCACGCGGCAAAGGTGTTTGACACGGCGACGCCGCTGGCCATCGCGCATCGCCAGGACAACAGCGAACCTCAGGTTTGCGTCTGGACCAACGACTACCACGGCACAAGAGTCTTCGCGACAACGGTTGGACATTACAATGAGACGATGGTCGAGCCCACGTACCTTGACATGATGACTCGCGGACTGCTGTGGGCTGTGGGACGTGATCCTGAAACAGACTTCACTCCGATCACACCGGCGATCGACGAAGAGATTCGCGCACTCGTCAACGTGAAGATCGAAAAGAACTCTCCCGTGCTGACGCAGGGCTGCTGCGGCGAAGGCAACCATGTCTTCAACAAGCCGGCCAAAGCCAGCAGCGAAGAAACCAGCAAGAACAACTTCGCAAAGAATGCCGTTGATGGCCGACTCGACACCCGCTGGTGTGCGAACGGTGCGCACGGCGGCGAATCGATTACGCTCGACATGGAAAAGCCGCAGTCGATTCGCAACGTGCGGCTGCACTGGGAATCGAAGAACACGGCATATCAATACACGCTTGAATCATCGACCGACGGCAACGACTGGTCGATACTGGCAGATCATTCGAAGAATAAAGAACCAAACGGCCTGTCCGTGGACGCGGCCAAAGCGGACGATGCACGTTACCTGAAGATCACATTCCACGGCTCGAATGGCGGAGGCTGGGGCAGCATTTGGGAGATCGAAGCGTATCCCGGCGACCTGCCTCCATTGCCGGAAGGCGTGACCGCCGGTGCTGACGGAGCTGCGTCGATCGACGACGTGAAAGCTCCGGAAAGGTTTGACGTCAGCCTGTTCGCGGGTCCGCCGCAGGTAACCTATCCCGTCTGTATCACAACGTCTGTTGAGGGCGAAGTTTTCGTCGGCGTTGATGAACAGGGATCGCTCGGCAAGGACCCGGGCCGAGGCAAAGTCGTGCGCTGCATTGACGCCGATGGTGACGGCAAGGCCGACAGGTTCAACGACTTCGCAAAGATGGACCATCCGCGCGGATTGGTTTATGACAACGGCACGCTGTGGGTTCTGCATCCGCCGTTTCTCTCGGCCTTCTACGATCTTGATCGCGATGGCACGTCGGACAAAAACGAAGTGCTCATCGAAGGTATCAGCACGGAAGAAGTCAATAAGCGAGGTGCCGACCACACGACCAACGGCATTCGCATGGGCATCGACGGCTGGATCTACATCGCCGTCGGTGATTTCGGATTCAACAAGGCGGTCGGCAAAGACGGCACGACGCTCAGCAAACGCGGCGGCGGAGTTGTCCGCATTCGTCCGGACGGCACCGAGATGGAAGTCTACTCCTGGGGCCAGCGAAACATCGTCGATATCGCGATCGATCCGTACATGAACGTGTTCACGCGCGACAACACCAACGACGGCGGCGGCTGGGATATTCGACTGTCTCACGTCATGCAGACCGCAAACTACGGCTATCCGTCGCAGTATATCAATTTCACGGATGAGATCATGCCGCCGCTGGCCGATTACGGCGGCGGTTCCGGCTGCGGAGCCCTCTACTTTCAGGACGGCCGCTGGCCAGCTCCGTACAAAGACATGCTGCTGACCTGCGACTGGGGCCGCAGCGAAGTTTTCAGCCATCGGCTTCCGCGCAACGGTGCGACATTCGACGCGCAGCAGGACACGTTCCTGAAGATTCCTCGCCCCACCGATGCCGACGCTGATGCCAGCGGACGTCTATTCGTGACGAGCTGGAAGAACGGAAATTTCGCGTTCGAACGGCCTGATGTTGGTTTCGTCGCAATGATCACGCCGAGCAATTTTGTGCCGCATCCGGCACCGCGTCTGTTCAGTCTCAACGATGTGGAACTGGTCCAGGAGTTGCGTAATCCTTCGGATGCACTGCGTCTGGCAGTCCAGAACAGGCTGTTGCGTCCTCGTATCGTCCCGCAAGTGACTGCCGATCCAGACTCCATAAAACGCTTTCTGCAGCACTTTGAGTACAGTGGAACGTATTACGAACGTCGCCAGGGTGTGAACACGCTCAAGGTCAATTATTCGGCCCATGAGGCGCTCGTTGAGCTGGCGAAAAACAAGTCTGTCCCGCTGTCCTCTCGTGTTGCGGCGGTTTGGACTCTGCGACAGCAGGGAATGTCTGGTTTCAAGGTTGCATTCGGTTCACTGCTGATCGATCCCGACCTGCGTGAACATGTGATCCGAGCTGCCGCTGATCGGAAATCTGAAATCGACAAAGATCTGCTGTCACCAATCTTTTCAAAACTCGACGACAGCAATCCCCGCGTCCGCGCGGCGGCGATTGTGGCGATGGCGCGGATGGGGGAAACTCGGGCGGCCAAGGAATTGTTGGAATTAACATCGGCGAGCGGGGCGGCGTCAGCCCCCCGGTACAATCCGCCGCAGTCCGATGCGCCACTGCAGTCCAGCGCGACAGAGCAATCCAGCGGGTCAGGTACCGGCGGGTTGACACCACGCCGCTCGCCGGAAAGTGAAACAACAGATGCGTGGCGAAAGGCCGATCCGGACCGCGTCATCCCGCATCTCGCCGTCAATGCCCTCGTCGAACTGAACGCCATCGATGCCTGCCTCGAGGCACTCAACGGCCCTTATCGAGCCGGTGCGATTGCCGCACTCAAACGCATGCATGATCCAAAGACCGTTGATGGTCTGTTCAAAGTCCTCAGCACCAGCCGCGACGAATCGCTGCGCCGTGAAGTCTGGACAACGCTGATTCGTCTGTATCACCGTGAAGGCGAATTCACTGTCGAGAGTCCGAAGTGGTGGGGAACTCGCCCGGACACAACCGGCCCGTACTACGATCGTCAGAAGTGGAGCGAATCGGATCGCATCGCGGCAGCTATCAAAGTCGCGATCACTGAAGGCGACGAATCACTCAGGACACACCTCACTGAGCAACTCAAAAAGCACGTTGTCAATCTCGACGGCATCAGTGCAGCAGACGTGGCGATGAAGGAAGAAGAGAAAGCCATCGTGCTTCCCAAGGCCGATCCAAACGACCCCCATGCCATCGCAAATCTGGCCGCTGACATCGTTGCTCAGCGAGCCGCCGCAGCTCCCGGCGACGTGGAAAAAGGTCGTCTGCTGTTCAAGCAGCAATCCTGCATCAACTGCCACACCTTCGCCAACGGCCAGCAGCCGAAAGGCCCGCATCTGGTCGATATCGGAAAGCGCTACAAACGAGCCGAGCTGATTGAATCCATCCTGCAGCCCAGCAAGAAGATTGCTCAAGGCTTCGACACATGGGCCTTCGCGATGGACGACGGCAAGGTCTACACGGGCTTCGTCACCCTCGAAAGCGCCGAAACCGTCACCGTGCGCGACGCGACCGGCATCTCGCACGAACTGCACCAACAGAACATCGAAGATCGCGTCAAGCAGGAAATTTCCATGATGCCCCTCGGCATCGTCGGAAACCTCAGCCCGGAACAACTCGCCGACCTGATCGCGTATCTGGAATCGCTGCACTGAGAACCCCTGACAAAACCTCCGTCGCGGCTCACGCAGGTTTTGTTAGTGGTTCTAAAGTCAACCGTCAGAACGCCTATTCTGCGTGATCTCAAAGGTTTTCTGTTCAGGTCATATTGGTGCACTTCCGCCGTTTCCTCGAGCCGTCCCGCGCGCCTACAATCGGCGAGTTGAATTGAGGCAAACACTGTTGAAAGCCATGCGACGTGTGGCGGCAGCGACGGAATGGATTTGTGGAACACTTAAACTGACTGAGTCAATTGTCATGACCGTTGGATACGCTCGCCCTGATGTTGCCGATATGGTACTTCGCGTCTTTGAACGCTCGGTGCATCCGGAACTTTTCGCCTCGGTCAGTGAAACCCAGGTCAAAGTTGGAAGTGATGTGGTGACGCTGCGACTTGGACGGCACGGGCATTTGCTGGAATATCGCACCAAGCACAGCACGCTCACCGAAATTGCCACGTCGAAATTCGCCCCCCTGCCCTCTCAGTTGTGCATGATTGATCGGCGACTGATCGGATACCGCACGCACACAGTCGAAGGCAAAGGCGTGCGATATCACTGCAGTTACCAGTTGGAATCCGCGCCCGCCGATATCTACCTCACCTTACACCGCGAACTGGAAACAGACGCCCGCACATCCACGCTCGCCGTCGCCCTGCCCGGTTCCAGCATCAGCAGCCCGGATTGTCTGAGTCTGCTCAAGTGCGACCTGCTGCCTGCAGGCTTTGTGATTCACTCCTTCCATACATTCCCCGACAACGGCGCCGTGCTGAGAATTCAAACGTTGTTTGAACGACTGTGATTTCCTGGTGGTTTTTAGTGAGCGGCACGTTCGCGGTTTGTTGATTTATTCGTAGGGTGCGTGAAGCGGAGCGTAACGCACCATTTGGGGAAAGCG
>JAYTAK010000513.1:0-1669 GCA_043737515.1 Candidatus Kuenenia sp.
TCTGTTTCTGGATCATTGACGTATTTCATCCAGCCGCGAGGACAAGGCAACGGCCATGCGACCAGACATTTCTGTTGCTCCAGCGTGCCGCGTTCGCGGTGCCATAAACTGGACCATTTCCATTCTCCCGCATGCTGTACGAGATTGGCACGGTTAAAACTCTGCATTAACGCGGCTAAATCCCCGGCATGTTCTGGCCATCAGACAAAGTGCCCGTGATTTGGCATTACACAATCGCTGCAAGATCCGCATGGGAATCTGTTCGAGTGACTCCTGCACTTGCACAACGTCCTCAAACGCTTCGTAGTCCGACGGGCGACTCAACAATCGCTGTCGGTCCACGCCCCGATTGAGCACATGAAACCCCATTCCACCAGGAGCAACTCGGCTGATTCTCAGCATAAGGCAATGAATTCTGTTTCACACGTTCTCCAACGTCAATACTGGACCCGTCCCCGTTTTGTTCGCCCCCGAAACCAATTCCGACATGACTCGTTGCAGATGGCGAAGACATCCCCAATCTCCGATCAACTTTTTTTGATGGCCCCGGGGTAGGCTGTGCCACAAACATGTTGGTCGTTTTAATGCTCCCTTTACTCCTCTGGTGCTTCTGATGAGATCATATAAAATCGGTCTTTGACGCTTCCGTCGATGTACTCTTTCAGTTCTCGATCCCACAGACCGGGATCGCACCGCATTTTCGGGTAGAACGCCCCTTCGCTTTCTTGCATTCCGACATGAGAGCACACGACTTTTATCTTCTTCGAAAGGGCCTGAAAAACTGGTCGCATCTTTGAGTGCCGCGCAAACACTCGCAACCGACTCAATTCGACCACAGAGACCGATTCACGTCCGTATTCGATCACAATTAATTCATCTTGCGAACGATCTGTGAATTCCCAGTCGTCAGAGCTTCTGGGGAGTTCTGATAGACTGATCCACATCGCGCGAAACTGGCCATCCACATAAAACTGCGCCGCATTTTCCGATGGCTCAGGGACAACGATATACCCAGCGTCAAACGCCTGAGTCTGATATCTGCGAAAGACAAGATTGCAGTCAAACAACCGACATACTTCTCCAACAATTCGCAAGTGATCCGTTATGGAAATGAAGTAGTCGAACCTCACGGAGTGTATTCTCTAAACTTAACAATGTACTTGGACTTGAATCCTTTACCATGGCGGATTACGTCAAGCAATGCCTCTCGTTCCCGGATCACAGGATCACCTCGAAGATTCTTTTGCCCGACTTGGAAGTGAATGATTCTACCAGAAACGGAATCTTCGAACGAAGCGTCCATCCGTCGCGCGGTCTTTAGTCCGCGGCCAGTGGCAATCTCTATTTCGGCGAGATCGCGTACACCAGCTGCGCGACCACCGCCAATGTGCTTCAAGCCCTTTGCTGTTTGCTCTTCAATCACAGCCCGAACAGCGGCATTCTGAGGAGCATTAATATCGGTCTTCGGTCCTGATTTGGCTTTCGGGCTGCCGTCCAATTTCCGCCCAAAAGGTGCCTCAGCATCAAGGTCATAGTGCCTTCCCGCATTATGCACCAACACGCCGTCGTGTCCAACGAAGTAGACGTGTTCATCGTGAACTTCGAGGTTGAAAACGGGCTGAGGGCCGGGGCGGGGGAGTTTTTGCTGGACGACTTTGACGTCGCCGCT
>JAYTAK010000514.1:0-1669 GCA_043737515.1 Candidatus Kuenenia sp.
TTCTCGGGCGGACCAGTACCATCAGAACCATTGTGATCTGGACGCATTAACCTAGAATACCCAGAGCCCCATGTCGTGTCTGCTGTGCGATCGATTCCCAAACTTGAATGAACGCTGTCGTGGTTCGGTCACTGGAAGCAGGGGGCGGAATGGCAGGATGAATCTCGGAAGGGCAGACAGGCGTTGTTGAAGGAATTCAATTCCAGGACTTACAGGACTTGTGGTGTGCCTGCTATCATGAATGCGAGGCGGGTGATTTCTGGTCTGGGTCAGCTGGAATTCCCTGCAAATCTGAAATTTCCGCGTCAATTGATGACGTTGCGATCGCGTTGCAGTCAACGCGCGTCGTTTCTGTCTGTTCAGGCAGAATGAGATCGGAGAACTCATTCTGCCGGTTCAGTTTGACATCTTGACTTAAACGGGTGCGATATCATGCTGGGGAAACTCTTAACTTTCAGTCTCGCCATCTTCGCCATCTTCGCCATTTGCAGTGCGCATACGTCTGCAATCGCTCAGGATTCGTGGGCGCAGCGGCTCGTCGAACCACAGAAACTGGACTTCGGAGTCATCGCCGCAGGTTCTGAATCAATCAGAGTTCTGACCATCGAAAACACCACAAAAGCAGTCGTGCATATCGTTGGGGCGTCTCCTGGTTGTCAGTGTGTTATGCCGGGAGAGCCTTCACAGCGCCTCCTGCAACCGGGTGAAAAAGCCACGTTCGAAGTCAGGATGAATACGCGATCATACAAACACCAGCGCGACACATTTCTGACGATTACGTTTGACGCTCCTCAACCGGACATCGTGCGTATCCCCGTCTCTGCATACATTCGGACGGACGTCGTATTTACGCCGGGCAAAATCGATTTCGGTTCAGTCGAGGTTGGTACTGGTGGCGAAGTGACCTGCAAGATCGCCTACGCCGGTCGCCCGGACTGGAAGATCCTCAACGTCAAATACACAAACAAAGATCTCAATGCCACTCTCGATGAAATTGAACGGAATCCGGGCCTGGGAACTGTGGATTACGAACTGAAGATGACATTGGCGGCGACCGCTCGCCCGGGCCGAATTCGTGAAATGATCACGATCGTGACGGACGATGCCGCGAGTCCGAATGTCCCGTTGATGGCTGAGGGCGTGGTGAAGTCAGATATCACACTGGCGAATGACAATGTCAAGATTCGGGATCTGAAACCAGGCGAAGTGACGACCGTGAAAGTTGTCGTCCAGGGCACGAAACCATTCGTGGTGGAAGACGTGGATTGCCCAAAGATGCAGGACTGTTTCAAGGTGAAGCTGGATACTGCAGAAAAGAAACTGCAGATTGTGGAACTGGAATTTACGGCCCCCAACACTCCGGGGAAGTTCACCGAGGAATTGGTCCTCAAGATTAAGGGCCGCGAAGACACCTACCGGTGTACCGTCAGTGGCCAGATCCGCTGAATGCACGGCAGTGCAACTGCTGCCCTGGTGCATTGTCACTCTTGCTTTGATGGATCGGGTGGCCGGGGCTGGACTGAGCGGAGCGAAGGAAGCCCCGGGGTTTCGGGCTGCCGCCCTCCAACCCCGGCCACCCATCAATGTATTGAGGACGCTGTCGCCTGCGGCTTGCCGTTGAACGAGTCATTGCCGACCGCGTGCGGTATCGCCCTCCGGCGGATTGGTT
>JAYTAK010000515.1:0-3991 GCA_043737515.1 Candidatus Kuenenia sp.
GCGTCGGTCAGACGAGATGCTCTTGTCAGGCCGGCGTCCTCCTCAAATCCACTCTTTTTTTCCAGTATGCCCGGTGGTTTGACGTCAATGTACCAGCCGCCATCAATCGGTGGATGGGTTCATGGCGAGGGTCCGCCGGACGAGCCCGCACTCTCATGGGTCTTTGGAACCAAACAATCCACTGCAACGCAGATATTGCGTGAGGCGAAAGGGCAATCAGTTGGTTCGGAGGAAATTGCGTTTGCCCGGTTCGTTGACTTGGATCAGGATGGCATCTCTGAGGTTTTAGGCAAGCCGAAGGGACGTGAATCAAAGCAGTGGGCAGTCTTCAGTCAACGGTCAGGTGAAAATGGTGTCGAATGGCATAAGACAAAACTGAATCTCTCTGGGAAATGGAGTATGGAGGATCTTATTTTTGTAGATCTGGATCAGAACGGGATTCTCGATCCATGTCATGTCGTCTATGGAAGCATCGAGTATTCGCTCACGACATCGCTCCAGTCAACATGGGATGAAGTCGATTCATTTCCGAGCAATATTCCCGGCATCACTCGTTATCCGGCAATCGTCAATGAAAAGCCGCAAGTATTCCTTGGTGGAAATGGCGGAATCACGAACAACGGCTTCTTTATCCGCGACCGCCACTTCTGCTGGATTAACGAAGACACGGCTCATCTGCCGGATTTGATGTATCGAGTTTCGTTTGACGAGATTCTTGCCGAGCACAAACACGCCTCGGCGAGCGGTGGGCGTCAGCCCGCCGGTACAACGACGGCGAATGCTCCTGAAGATGCAAAGTACCGGGGGGCTGACGCCGCCCCGCTCACCGACGTTTCTTCTAATGAACCAGTACCAATCGGCGCGGCGGTGGTGGATATTACGCCGGAGTATCCCGTGCGGCTCACGGGATACGGCAATCGCATGAAGGAATCTGAGGGTGTTGCCGCAAAGATTCACGCAAGGGCGTTGGTGATTGGTGGGCTCAATGTAGCCGTCACGCTCCGTCGTGACGAGCCCACAGCGACGCCACGTGATTCATTAACGCCTGCGGCCGAATCACAAGCTGCTACACCAGGCAATGCCGCATTGGTTGATGAACACGAAAACCAAAAGGCTCATCACGCGGAGCGTGATGGCTACGTTATTCTACTCACTGTAGACAACTGCGGAGTCCCAATCGAAATCACCGAAACCGTCTTCGAACGCATTGCTGCCAGGCGCCAAATCTCTCGCGAGCGATTTGCGATTTCGTCCACACATTCCCATTCCGCGCCGTGGCTCCGGGGTTTCGCGCCGAATATCTTTGACGCGATTCCTGATGATCATGCCGCGCACCTCGCTCAGTACGAAACGGAGCTGATCGAGAAGCTCGTCGAAGTCGTTGATAAAGCCATCGCGGCGCGGCGGCCGGGGCATTTGTCGTCAGGCTTCGGTGAAGCCGGTTTTGCAATGAACCGACGCTTGATCGCAAACGGCAAGTGGACCAACTTCGGCGAAGTCCCCGATGGAGCGACGGACAAACGAGTCCCCGTCCTGGCAGCTCATGACACCGAGGGAAAACTGATCGCCGTGCTGGCGAATTATGCGTGTCACTGTACGACGGAAACTGGTGAGTTCAATCAGATCAGCGGCGACTGGGCGGGCTACGCGGCGGATATGCTCGAAGCCGATCATCCCGGTGCGGTGGCGTTGATTGCCATCGGCTGCGGCGCGGATGCGAATCCGTCGCCACGGGGGACTCATGAACAGGCGAAAGTGCATGGGCGCACGATGGCGGATGAGGTGACGAGAATTTTGGCGAGCGGCAGGGCGTCAGCCCTCCGTGGGAACGACGAAGATAAAGCTGAAAGCGGAGAGCGGAAAGCCGAAGAAAACGAATCAGGAATCGCGGACGGAGGGCTGACGCCCAACCGCTCGCCGGAATCCGCAATGAGTCGCATCAACCCTGACATCTCCTGCAACATGGCCCGCATCGACCTGCCGCTGGGGCCGTTGCCTTCCCGCGCCGACTGGGAACAGCAGGCCACTCAACCCGGAGTCACCGGTTCGCGCGCTCGCCACTTTCTGAAGATGCTTGACGATGGGCAGGAGATCCCTTCGACAATTCCCGACTATCCCGTGCAGACATGGTGCTTCGGTGATGACCTTGCGATGGTGTTTCTCGGCGGCGAAGTCGTGGTGGATTATTCGATCCGCATGAACGACATGTTCGACAGCGACCGGTTGTGGATCAATGCTTACAGCAACGACGTCCCGTGTTACATCGCATCGGCTCGAGTGCTTCGCGAAGGCGGCTACGAAGCGGATTCGTCGATGTTCTACTATCGACAACCGACGCGCCTGGCACCTGAGGCAGAAGATGTGCTTTGCGACGCTGTCCAGAAGTTGATGCCGCACGAGTTCTATTCCGAAGCCCTGCAACGCGACTTTCCGGCGCCGAAGAGCCCCGAGGAATCGCTCAAGTGCATGACGACGAAACCGGATCTGCGCGTGGTGCTCGCGGCTTCTGAACCGTTGATTCGTGATCCCGTTGCGTTCGACTGGGACGAACGCGGGCGATTGTGGGTGGTGGAAATGGGGGATTATCCCGAAGGAGGATTCGGCATTCAGGGTTCAGGATCCGGCGAATCCCAAATGAATACTATCCCTGCTAAATCCCGAATCCCGAATCCTGAATCCTCCTCCGGTCGCGTCCAGATTCTCGAAGACACCGACAAAGACGGCGTCTACGACAAGGCCACGACATTCCTGGACGGGCTCGCATTTCCCAACGGCATCCATTGCTGGCGTGGCGGAGTCATCATCACGATGGCACCGGAGATCTTTTACGCGGAAGACTCGGACGGCGACGGCAAGGCCGATGTGCGTGAGACACTCTACCAGGGCTTCGTCGAAGGCAACCAGCAGCATCGAGTCAACGGGCTCCGCTGGGGCCTGGATGGCTGGCTGTATCTGGCGAACGGCGACAGCGGCGGGGAAATTGTGGGGACGGGATTCAGGACTCAGGAGTCAGGATCAAGCAAGTTGCAAAATGGTCCGGCTGAATCCCGCATCCTGAATCCTGAATCCTCCCCGCTTTCTCTCCGCGGTCGCGATCTGCGAATTCACCCCGACACCAACGGGCTCGACACTGTCAGTGGCCAAACTCAGTTCGGTCGTGAACGCGACGACTTCGGAAACTGGTTCGGCAACAACAATTCGAATCCGATCTACCAATACGTACTCGAAGATCGCTACGTGCGACGCAATCCGCACGCCGGAATTTCGCAGGTGACGGCTCAGGTGGCGACGATTCCCGGAGCCGCACCGGTTTATCCAACCAGTCGCACTCTGGCCAGGTTCAATGATTTTGCTTACGCCAACCGATTTACATCGGCGTGCAGCACGATGATCTATCGCGACAATTACCTCGGCGAACAATACTACGGCAATGCGTTCACGTCCGAACCCGTGCATAACCTGGTGTCGCGGCTCGTGCTGACGCGCCATGGCTACGGCTTCAAAGGCGAACGAGCGGTCGATGAACAGGAATCAGAATTCCTCGCTTCAACCGACAATTGGTTCCGACCGACGATGATCCGCACCGGTCCCGATGGAGCCATTTGGGTCGCCGACATGTACCGTGCAGTGATCGAGCATCCTGAATGGATCCCGCCCGAGTATCAGCGGAAGATGAATCTGTATGCGGGGAATGATCGCGGCAGGATTTATCGGATCGTGCCTGCCGGTGAGTGTTGCGGGGAGAAAGCGGAAAGTGGAAAGCGGAAAGCCGAAGAGACAGCCACGGCGAGCGGTGGGCGTCAGCCCTCCGGTACAACTTCGTCCCCTCGCTCCATTTCGAGCGGAGAGGGTCACGAGGTCGCTGCCGATGATGAACAAGCAACCAGTGCGTCAAGCCCCCTCATCCGGCCTTCGGCCACCTTCTCCCCCGATCTCGGGGGAGAAGGGACAAACGTAGCCGTCACGCTCCGTCGTGACGAGCCTTCAACGG
>JAYTAK010000516.1:0-9114 GCA_043737515.1 Candidatus Kuenenia sp.
ATCGAATTTGCGCAGAAAAGTCGAAG
Organism: Candidatus Kuenenia sp.; assembly: GCA_043737515.1. Taxonomy (GTDB): domain Bacteria; phylum Planctomycetota; class Planctomycetia; order Planctomycetales; family Planctomycetaceae; genus SXXK01. Next base: position 27 of record JAYTAK010000516.1, read on the forward strand.
AGGTGCTGGAACAGGTTGGATTGACGGCGCGTGCCGACGACTTTACGGAAACGTTTTCCGGCGGCATGAAGCGTCGTCTTAATTTTGCGGCGGCGGTGATGCACGATCCGGTGTTGTTGATTCTGGATGAGCCGACAGTCGGTGTGGATCCGCAAAGCCGCGCGCACCTGATTGAATGTATTCGCAGCCTGCAGCAGAATGGCACGGCGATTATCTATGCGAGCCACTACATGGAGGAAGTGCAGATCGTCTGCACGCGGGCGGCGATCATAGATCATGGAAAACTGCTGGCATGTGATACGATTCCGCAGTTGCTGAAGCAGATTCCGTTTGAGGTCGAATTGCGGCTCGGTCAATCCAGAGTCCCGGAAAGTCTGTCGCTCGGCACGTCAGCCCGAATTGAGATGGACGGTAATGAAGCGGTCGTGCGATTCAGCACGCAGGATCAGTCCTGTGAACTGGCACTCAACAGTGATGTCACAAATATCCTGACGACGCTGGCACGACACTCCGTCAGTGTGCGCTCGATACGGACGTATGAACCCAATCTGGAACGCTTGTTTCTGAAATTAACAGGGCATCGACTGCGTGATTAGTACAGACGCTTTCAAAATCACGCTCAAAGACCTGCGACTGCTGTCTCGAGACCGCCGCGCGCTGGTGATTCTGGTGGCGATGCCGATGGTGATCATTGCCATCGTCGGATCTTCGACCGGGCAACTGCGAGACAATCGGGCAAAGAGTCGACAGGGACTGACGATCGAAGTTGCCGATTTTGACCAGTCGGAAACGGCACGGAGACTGACAGGATTCCTGGCGAGTTACGACAGTGTCATCGTGCGTCGTGCTGAAATCACCAATCGCAACGACGCCATTGTGCTTGAACGACTTCAGGCAGAACATCCAACCGACGAGATCGATATGCGGCTGGTGATTCGCCCGGGATTCGAAAGCCGGATTCGTGAACTCTCGACAACTCTCCTCACCTCGCCTGATGAATCGACGCGCAAGGATGGACTTGCGGGGGTAAATTTGACACTCATCAGTAACGAAACCGCCGCTGACCCGATGATGGAAGGGCTCGCCAAGTCGCTGCTGAAGCTGTCACTGCAGAATGCCATACTTCCGGTCCTTGCTGAAAAAGTTCCATTCTACCGCGGGGCTGCTCGTGATTCGGTCATCCCTGTCGCATGGGAGCGATCAGAGGCTGCGAAGGCTGCCCCGACTGAAACAGGTAATCGTGTTTACCAGTTTTTTATTCCCAGTTACACGGTGCTGTTTGTCTTCTTCCTCGTCAACATCATGGGGCGTTCGTTTCTGGGTGAACGCGACATGGGTACGCTGCGTCGCTTGCGAATTGCTCCGATCTCCCCGGTCGCGATCCTGATTGGCAAGACGTTGCCCTTCTTTATATTGTCACTCGCACAGACAATTATCCTGATGATCTGCGGACGGCTGCTGTTCGGCATGTCCTGGGGACCGCAGCCATTGCTGTTGATTCCCATTATGCTCTGCACCTCCGCCGCTGCGACGGCGCTCGGGCTGATGTTTTCAACACTGGCCAAAACCGAATCACAGGTATCGTCGTTTGGAAATCTGATTTTGTTGTCGAGTGCCGGCATCAGCGGGTGTCTGGTACCTCGTGCCTGGATGCCGCCATCGAGCCAGAAATTCAGCCTGTTTACGCCTCATGCCTGGGCACTGGATGCTTACAGCGAACTGCTGACGAAGGAACTGCCTCGGATCACAACAATCGGTCAGTCCTGCGGAATGCTGCTCTTGTTCAGCACTGTCTTCTTCGTCGTTGGTCTGTACCGCTTTCGGGCCGATGGGTGACCGGTCGGGCAGAACATCGGACGGAGCTGTCTGATCGGCCTGATCCGTCGCACTCGGATGAGAAGGGAATCGCAGACTTACCGGTGTGCCTGCTGACGACCAAGCGATCGATGATTTCGGCTGAATTGTTAAGAAAACACGCGATGCACCGCTGTTGACTGGCGAAAACGCAGTAAATGCGCATACTGCGCGTTCTGGTGAGAATAATCGATTTCGGTTCACTGCTTAAGTTTTGGAGTTCGACGTGATGAAGAACAAGAAGAAGAAAAAAGACGAAAACATCGAAGAGACATGCTCAGTCGCCCGAGTGACTGAAATCATTGCGTCTTCACCGACGAGCTTTGACGACGCCGTTGAGGTCGGGGTTGCCCGTGCCTGCCAGACTTTGAAAAACGTCACGGGTGCCTGGGTGCAGGATCAAAAGGTCGATATCGTCGATAGCAAGATCACTTGCTTTCGAGTCATCCTGAAGGTGACGTTTGTGCTGAACGATTAAAACGTGTGCCCGGCTGACGTCCTGAGCTTAGATCCTTTCCAACAACTGCGCCTTTTGCGCGCATCATATTGGGTTGTCATGTGACTTGAGGATTCGGGACGGAATAATGCTGATGGTGGATTGTGAGGATGGCGGACATCACCGCGATGATCTGGAATGGTCGCCTGTTCCATTCGTCCACGGGAGGCAGATTGTTCCCAGCGGCGGGAAAGCCGTTGTTGGTTCGTCTCATGCAGTGGAACGAACGCGGGTCATGCGAAAGCGGTTTGCAGTAGGTTGCAGAGCGAAATCTGATTTGTCATAGTTTCGCCGCCTCCGTGGGAGCGATCGTCGCGAGAGTGTTTGCATGAGCGCAAGCACAGTGACGATTTCAATTGCAGTTGCCGTCAGGACAGGTGCGCTGTTGGTGCCTGCCGATATCTGACAAGAACTGTTGGACCTGTTTGCGGGTGTGTGATCCATGATGTTCGCCGCTCAATCCATCGCCGATTTTTTTCAGAGATTCGGCGGATGGCAGTACGTGATCGCCGCCGTAATTCATGCGGTGTTGTTGGTTCACGTCTTTGCGGTTTCTCCGTTCGCCTTTATCTGGCTTGAACGAAAAGTTTCCGGGCGCATTCAGGACCGCCTTGGCCCGACGCGCGTTGGTGGCCTCTTCGGCTGGCTGCAGTCGCTGGCGGACGGAATTAAGCTGGTTCAAAAAGAAGATCTGTGTCCGACAGCCGCAGATTCCATGCTGTTCAGGTCGGCTCCTTATATCGTCTGCGTGTCGTCATTTGCTGCGTTCATGGTGTTGCCGTTCAGTCATGGCTGGGTGGCGGTTGCGGCTGACTGCGGGTTGTTCATCATCCTTGCCATTCTGTCCCTGGAAGTGTTCGGGATCATTATGGCTGGTTATTCCAGCGGCTCGAAATGGTCGCTGTTCGGCGGGATGCGTGAAGCGGCTCAGATGGTGAGTTACGAGATTCCGCTCGCGATCTGTGCGTTGGTGCCGGTCATTGCGGCTGGCTCGCTGAATCTTGGTGAAGTGGGCGGCATGCAGCGTGGCTGGTTCACGAACTGGTTCATGTTCCATGACCCGTTTACGTTTATCGCCTTCTTCGTGTACTTTGTGGTGGCGACGGCGAGTTGCAAGCGTGCTCCGTTCGACCTGGCAGAAGCAGAAAGCGAATTGGTCGGTGGCTTCCATACCGAATACAGCGGAATGCGTTGGTCTTTCTTCTTCATGGGTGAATACGCCAGCATGTTTGCTGTCTGCGGCATCGCTTCGGTGTTGTTTATGGGCGGCTGGAACACAGGGCTGGCTCCGATTGATGATGCCTTGTATGCCGCTCGGAATGCAAGTATCGATGGCACGACAAGTTCGGCTGCTGTTGGCTATCTGGCTAATGTGATTGGTGCTGGTGTGTTCGCGGCCAAGGCCAGTTTTGGGGTGTTCGTGCAGGTGTGGCTGCGGTGGACTTTGCCTCGACTTCGAATTGACCAGGTGATGACGACCTGTCTGAAATATCTGGTCCCGATCAGCTGCTTCCTGTTTCTTGGTGCAACTCTGTGGCCATTGATTCTTGTCACGGGGATGGGGCGAACGACCTGGAACTCTCCGATCGGGGATCGTGCCGCAGAAGGACTGCAGGAGACCCGCGAAGGCAGTGTTCAGGTTTCGGCGATCACTGTTCCGCGAATCGATCTTGGATTAGCAGTTCCAGCAGCAGACGAAATTGAATCGGAAGGAGTTGTGCAGTGAACGGCGAATCCTTCCTCTTCACGGTGTTTGCTCTGGCAACATGTCTGGCTGCGGTTGCAGTCGTGTTCAGCCAGACAGTCGTGCGCATGGCGTTCTGGCTGATCATTTCGCTGGGCAGCACGGCGGCGTTGTTCTTTCTGGCGAACGCGGACTTTGTCGGTGCGGCTCAGTTGTTGATCTACGTGGGCGGCACGTTGGTGCTGCTGGTGTTCGGCGTCATGCTCACGGCCAGCGGCCCATACCTGAAAATTGTCACGTCGCCCGGCGAAATTGTGATGGGGAGTCTGGTGGGACTCTTGTTCCTGTTCGTTGTTTTTGCTTCTTTGAATGGGGTCACATGGCGGGAGCCTGCTGTGGCGGCGGTGGAAGGCGGAAACCCTGTGGTCGCGACTGGCAATACATTGCGTCCCATCGGATTGAGTTTCCTCGGAAGCCGACCAGACCAGGATCTTACAGGCGATGGTGCCGTGCTGACTCCCGGCTATCTGCTGCCGTTTGAAATTGTGTCTGTCCATTTGCTGGTGGTGTTAATTGGTGCCGCCTATCTGGCTCGGGCAAAACGACGAGCTGTGAGTTAATTCGATTTGAAATTTCAGATTTGAAATTTGAAATATCTGAGGGTGATCGTCCATGACGGCTGATCTGAATTCCTATCTGTTTGTCGGTGCAGTGTTGTTTGTCTGCGGTGTCGTCTGCATGGCAACCAAACGCAATGGGATCGGGGTATTGATGGGGGTGGAGTTGGTTCTGAATGGAGCCAATGTCAACTTCGTGGCATTCTCTCGGTATACAGATCTTGGTTTGGATGGACAGGTGTTTTCTCTTTTTGTGATCGTGTTGGCGGCTGCAGAAGCGGCAGTCGCTCTGGCTATTGCTTTGAACTTCTACAACAACCATCTGACGATTGACGTGGATCGGGCGAACAAGCTCAAGGGCTGACGCACGGGGCGATTTTTGAGTTGGTTGGATTTAAGCACACGCTGGTTTTCTGGAATACCCATGGTTGGCGAAACACTTAGAAACCTGTTGATGATCGCATGGCTGCTTCCGCTTGCCGGATTTGCGGTTGAGATCTTCGGTGGCTTCTGGGGAACGCGGAAAAGCCGCGTCGCCGCATGGATGTCCGTAGGCTGCATTGCCACCGGCTTCGTCTGCAGCCTGAGCGCGTTGCTGATCTGGGGCGGTTCGAATAATTTCTGGAAGGTTACGGACAAAGCCGATCACGCTGACGCTGGTCATGTTGAACCGGGACATCTTGAACCGGAACATGTTGAACCAGTTCATGCCGTCGCTGCCACAGATCCTCATTCTTCCCCTGACTCCAACACTTCCTCTGAACCGCCTGTTGTGCTGGGCCAAACCGTGTATTCCGGCACGCTCTACTATCTCGCCCGTTTCGGCAGTCTGGAGATTTCGCTCGACTATTACATCGACAGCCTGACGCTGGTGATGTTTACGATGGTCACCTTTATCGCGACGTGCATCCACTTATTTGCCATGGGCTACATGTCAGAAGAGCTGACCGAAGAACTCGTCGATCACAGTGCTCATTTGTCGAACGGCCACCATGTGCATCGACCCGGTCGCTATTACCGGTTCTTTGCGTTTCTGTCGCTGTTTTGCTTTTCGATGCTGGGACTGGTACTGGCTGGCAACATTTTCCAGGTGTTCATTTTTTGGGAACTCGTGGGCATTTGCAGCTTCCTGCTGATTGGTTTCTACACCGAACGCAAGTCCGCCTGTAACGCAGCAAACAAAGCGTTCATCATGAACCGCGTCGGCGACTTTGGCTTTCTGATCGGATTGATGGTACTGTGGACGTTCTTTGGGACGTTCCGGTTCGGCGAGACCGTTAACGACAAGGGCGAAGTCGTGCAGGCGGGTTTGTTCCAGATGCTGTCTCGCGATGAAACCGGGAATGTGCTTCGTGATGCCGCTTCGGGCGATGTGAAACTCGGTGCTGTGACAACGGCTGATCAACCTGCCGGACAAAGGACGATTCCCTATTCTCTGCTGGTCGTGGCCGGACTTGGTGTCTTCGCGGGCTGCGTGGGCAAGAGTGCTCAATTTCCACTGCAGACATGGCTTCCGGACGCGATGGAAGGCCCGACGCCGGTGAGTGCTCTCGTGCATTCAGCGACGATGGTCGCGGCGGGCGTGTATCTGGTCGGACGCTTCTATCCGATGTTCGTCCAGGAAGTTCTGCTGACGATTGCCTATGTGGGCTGCATCACCTTGTTCATGGCTGCCACAATTGCAATCGTGGCCACAGACATCAAGAAAGTGCTGGCCTATTCCACGATCAGTCAATTGGGCTACATGATGCTCGGCCTGGGAGTGTTCGGCTGGGGTGCGGGCCTGTTTCATCTGATCACGCACGCATTCTTCAAGTCTCTGATGTTCCTGTGCTCGGGCAGCGTGATCTACGGCTGCCATCATGAACAGGAAATGCCCAAAATGGGCGGGCTGTGGAGAAAGATGCCGATCACCGCGTTCACCATGCTGGTCGGCGTGATTGCCATCAGCGGTCTGGCGATTCCGGGGCTGATCAGTCTGTCTTCGGTATTTGCGTTTTCCGGCTTCTTTTCCAAGGACGCCGTGGTGGCGACCTCATTGGCTTTTGTGAAGGGCAATCCATCACATTTCCTGCTATTCATCGTGCCGCTGGTGACTGCCGGAATCACAGCGTTCTACATGTTCCGCCTGTGGTTTTATACGTTTGCCGGTAAACCACGCGATCAGCATATCTACGATCACTGCCACGAATCACCGTGGATTATGACCGGCCCGTTGCTGGCGTTGTCTTTCTTTGCTGCGTTCTGTGCGATCGGTGGTGAAGAAGGTCCGTTGTACCGCCTGATCACCGGTGATCAGCCAGCCCATATCGCGCACGGCATTGCAGCGACAGCAGGTTCTGGTGAAATCACGCTGCCAGGACATGACGCGATTCATGCTGTGCATGGCACCGCTGGTACGCTGGCTCTGATTGCTGCCGCGTCCGGAACTTTCATCGCGTGGCTGCTTTACGGCACAACGCTGGTGAACGTGGCCGAGATCAAGCGTCAACTGTCCGGCCTGCATGGCTTCCTTGCCAACAAGTGGCACTTTGATGAAATGTATGACGCGCTGTTTGTGAACCCGTCGCATGTTGTTGGAAAAGGCTGTGTGTGGATTGATAAGACTGTCTTTGACGGCATCATTCATGCTTCGGCAAAAATCATGATCTTCGTGTCCAAATGGGACAAACTGTTTGATGAAGCAGTCGTTGATGGTTTCGTCAACCTGCTTGGGAATTCCACCTTTGCCGTCGGCCGTTCGCTGCGAGTCATTCAGACCGGACGACTGCGGCAGTATGTGATGTTTATTGTTGTGGGTGTTGTGGCTTTGTTTGCAATTTTGTTCACGACCTTTCCGGGTTAGACGATGAATCCTGAATTCTTATTGACAGCCATCATTTTCGCCCCCTCTGTCGGCGCGCTCATTCTGGCGCTGCTGTTTGACAGTAAAAACGCGGAAGCCATGCGCTTGTTCGCCTTTGCGACGACAGCCGTCACCTTCGGGCTGACGCTGGTCCTTTGGTTAGGCGAATTTCAGTCCGACGCCCCGGGAATGCAGTTGGAAGTCGTGAAGGCATGGATTCCGACATGGAATGTGTACTATCGCCTGGGAGTTGACGGGATCAGTATGCCGTTGGTGCTGCTGACGAGTCTGATCAGCATGTTGTCGATGGGTGCCAGTTGGAGTATCACGAAACATGTGAAGGGATACATGGTCCTGTTTCTGTTGCTCGAAACAGGCATGATGGGCGTCTTTCTGGCGATTGACTTCTTTCTGTTCTACGTGTTCTGGGAAGTCATGCTCCTGCCGATGTACTTCCTCATTGGCGTGTGGGGCGGGCCTCGCAAAGAATATGCGGCTATCAAATTCTTCCTGTACACACTGGCAGGAAGCGTGTTGATGCTTGTCGCAATGCTGATGTTCTACTTCAACAGCGATGTCCAGGCGGACGGCTTCAACCTGATCAAGCTGGCCGAAGCCGCGACGAAAGGTTCTTTGCTGAGTCCATCGATGCAGATCACTGCGTTCATCATGCTGTTCATCGGGTTCGCGATCAAGTTGCCGGCGTTTCCGGTTCACACATGGTTGCCCGACGCTCACGTCGAAGCTCCGACGCCGATCAGTATGATCCTGGCCGGCGTGCTTTTGAAAATGGGTGGCTACGGCATCATTCGGATCGCCTTTCCGCTGTGTCCATATGGAGCCCAGTACCTAGCTTATACCATGGTTGCAATTGGCGTGGTCAGCATCATCTATGGTGCGTTTGCGGCTCTGGCTCAGACGGACTTTAAACGCCTGGTGGCGTATAGCTCGGTCAGTCACATGGGTTACGTGTTGCTGGGTCTGGCAGTCTGGAAGATCAATGAAAAGACCGGCGAGACGATGAATTCTGAATACTGGCAGATGGGCCTCAACGGTGCCATGTTTCAGATGATCGCTCACGGGATTTCATCGGCTGGCATGTTCTTTATGGTGGGCGTGATTTATGATCGAGTCCACCATCGCGATCTGAATAAATTCGGTGGCCTGATGGGCAAGATGCCGCTCTACGGCGGGCTGTCGGCCGGTCTGTTCTTTGCAGGTCTGGGTCTGCCAGGTCTGTGCGGATTTATCGGGGAAGTTTTCGTGGTGCTGAGCACATGGAGCTACAATCCCGCTCTCGCTATCGTGGCGGCATCCGGCGTGATTCTGACGGCTGGATACATTCTGTGGGCCATGCAGCGTGTTTATCTCGGAGCAGAATACAAGGGTCCACATCCTGAAGATCTGACGCCGATGAACATGCGTGAAACTGCGATTGCCGGTACGCTGCTGACACTGGCCATTATCCTTGGTGTCGTGCCTGCCATTATGTTCAACATGATGACGCCCTCGATCAGCCGCATGGCGAAAGCGGCGGAGGCGGGGTATCAGAAGTCGGCAACTCAGTTGAATCAGGATGAAGTGCAGGCTGC
>JAYTAK010000517.1:0-9112 GCA_043737515.1 Candidatus Kuenenia sp.
AAGCTGGGTATTAAGAATAAACGACTACTCGCCGCCTGGGACACGGACTACCTCGCAAAAGTCCTCTTCGGATAATGACTTAGCACGCAATCGCCCTGGGTGTTGGCCGCGAATCCGGATGTGCCTGAGAACGAATTGTTGCTGGAATTGTTGCTGCTGGAGATTGAACTTCGACAGGCGGATGGGGAACGCATTGTTCGGGCGGAGTACATCGGGCGATTTCCAAAAACGCTGAAGGTTTTGGCCACGGCTTTTGCCGAGGCGGGACTGCAGGACGATGTGATGGCGACCGTGCTGTCATCGACGGGCAATACAGCTTCGCAGGAAGACACCCAGATTTTCGGAGATGTCAGGGATGGCAAGCTGGCCGCAATTGACGAATCCACGCTGTCGATCGAACCGGGCACCCGACCGATTCCGACTCAGAAGCCTCGAGTGATCGGGGACTTTGAGATTATCGAACCGATCGGCGAAGGCGGGATGGGCGTCGTTTACAAGGCTCGGCAGAAGTCGTTGAATCGTGTCGTGGCATTGAAGCTGGTCAAGTCGGGGATCACGGCCTCGGCGGAGGAACGACGACGATTTCGCACAGAAGCGGAGGCCGCCGCGAAGCTCAATCACCCGAATATCCTTCCCGTTTACGAATTCGGCGAGCATGAAAAGACGACTCTGTACATCGCCATGCCGTTCATCTCTGGAAAGACGCTGCGGGAGAAGCTCGGCAACGGCACGATGGCCCCGCGAGCGGCGGCCTCCCTGATTATGACTCTGGCCCAGGCCGTCGCGCATGCGCACGAACGCAACATTCTGCATCGCGACCTGAAACCGCCGAATATCCTGTTCGACGAGAACCAAGCCCCGCTGATCATGGACTTCGGTCTGGCCTGCGATCTGTCGTCCAACGAAAACCTGACTCGCACTAGCCAGATTCTGGGCACACCACAGTTTATGCCTCCGGAACAGGCTGGCCAGCAGAACGGTCGCACGGATTTCCGTTCGGACATCTATGCGTTGGGAGCAATTCTGTACTACACGCTACGCGGCGTCGCGCCGTTCACAGGATCGTCCGGTTTGGATGTGATTCAGCGCGTTCTGAACGACGATCCGGTGTCGCCGCGAGCGGATGACAAGTCCATTCCGCGCGACCTGGAGACAATTTGCCTGAAATGCCTGCAGAAGGACAAGGAGCTTCGCTATCAGACCGCTGCTGTCCTGGCGAAAGATCTGCAGTTGTTCCTTGAGGGCAGGCCGATTGTCGCACGGCCATTGCCAGCTTTCGAACGACTCGTTCGATGGTGTAGGCGGCGACCGTTGCAGGCGACAATCATCGGACTACTGATGTTGTTTGCACTGACGGCCACAGCCACTGCCGGTGTGATGACTCAGTTGCGAAAGGAAGAACGCGACGCTCGACTGACTGCCGAAGCCGCGATGCGCGACGCGCAGGACGCGACGCTCATGGCGACCGAGCAGCAGGTGCGGGCGCAGTTGTCGGCACGGGATGTGACGGAGCTGAACTTCGGCTCGAACGCCGACGGAACGACGCAGGTCTGGTCTGCGCAGAGCGTCGATAACGCCTATGTGAAGCATGAGCGAGCGTATTCACTACCAAGGGTGATGAGTTCCTCCGCTGGCGACTGGGGCTATTTCGATTTTCGACCGAGTCCCACCGGCAAGCTGCTGGCGGTCTGCGATCAGGCAGGAGCCGTTCAGATTCTGGATGCGACGAATGGACGCGAAGTTCGCAAACTGGCAAATGCCGTCAGTCATCCGGAAAACAAAGGTGCGCTGCATCTTGCAATCTTTGAATCGAAGCTGCCGATTGTTGCAGAATTGGAACGACCGGCGTTTACGTTTTCCCTGGACTGGGCGGATGAAGCGTCACTGGTCGCGGTCGATGATCACAAGAGGCTGCTGAAATACTCAGTTGCGGCAGCAGACGAGCCAGCGGCCGACGCGGCAGCATCACCAATTGTGCTGTGTGAGCTTCCGGAGGCCGGGCATCTCGTGCGAGTTCGCCCGTCCGACGAGGCGATGCTGGTCTGCCTGGAAAGCGGGACACTGAATCTGTTCGCCGCCGATGGGATGAGTCTCGCGACGAACGCTGAAACCGCGTCGCGTCCGATGTACTGTCAGTATCTCCCGGAACTGAAGTGCTGGATCGCCGGGTACGACAACGGCGACGTTGTGATGCTGGACGACCAACTGACGTTGATGTCTCGACTATCCACGGGATCGACAGTGCATTGCGTCGCTGTCTCGAAGCATCAGGATCGCTGGGTTGCCGACATCGCCTGTGCTCACCGTCCGACCGTGCGGTACGCCTGGAATACCGAAGCCCGATCATTCAGCGAGATTGCTTCCTTCGACATTCCGTCCCGGATGCACAATCACTATTTCACGGCAGTGATTGCGTCAGCCGATCAGGGCCGCTTGTTCGCTCGCGACAACAAAGGGCACGTCGTCGCGTGGAACACGACCGACGAAAAACTGCTTGGGATGTTCATAGTCACGCAGCGGAGTAACCCGTGGCTGGCGGGAATGAAGGCGACACTCCGCTGGTCACCGATTCTGGATCGCAATCCGTCGTTCGTGGATCTGACTCCCGCCGGACGACTGCGAGCCGTCGATGCGATGGGAGTGATCATGGAGTTCGCGACGGATATTCCCGCGAACGGGCCGACATGGAGGACGCTCAACGTGAAACTGGGTGCGGATCCGTCGCTGGCCGCCGTACACCGATCACCGAATGCCTTCTGGGCTCTGGACGTTGCCGGGACATTGTCGAAAATTGACGCCACACAAAGCATCCTTGAGCACACGGTGCCGGACGCTCACCCAGGCCCTGTCCCTTCACTTGTCGCCTTGAACGACGGACGACTGGTGACGGTCAGCGGCGACCGAACGATTCGCGTCTGGACGACTGACAGCGGTCAGCCTGTCGAGGTCCGACGCATCGAACACGAACGCAACTTAATCAGCCTTGGCGTGCATGAAGGGACTCACCGGATCGCGGCGATGGATGAGCACGCTGTGGTCTCGCTGTGGGATACGGAAACGGGTCGAAAGGTCGTCTCTGCAAAGATGGGGGACGTTGCGTTTCAGGATGATCCGAACAAATCTCCTGCGGAACGCCATGCGGAAGCTGCGGCAAGTGGCATCACGTCGTTGTCCGATCGACCGTACACCGGAAAGCTGGCCTTCAATCGAACGGGGCAATACCTCGCGGCTTTTGGCTCGAGTCAGCAGTTCGACATTCTGGATTGCGATGCTGAACTGGCGGCTGTGACGGTCGGCGGGCAGTATTTCGACGCGGGTGCTCAGGGCGGCACAACGCTGTGCTGGAGCGGTTCGAATCCGTGGCGACTGATTGCCGGTGATGAATACGGCACCGGAGCCGCATGGGTTGATGGTAAAGAACCAGCCACCCACACGGAGCGAATCACCCCAGGCATAGCGTACGGCGGCTATCCGGCCGACTGCGAACAAACGCCCGACAAAGGACGCTTGTGCCTGCTGATGAGAGACGGCCAACTACTGTTCGTCACGGCCGAGCATTTCGTTCCGACGATTCTGGTGGATACGGGCGTCCGTGCGGCACATTCATTGGCGGTCGGCAGCACAGGGCAGACAGTTCTGGTTTCCGGTCGGGACGGAACGCTGCGATCGGCCGCTTTCGCGGATTTCACTCTTCCGGAAGAATCAAAGCTGAAGCCACTCACAGGAGTTCGTCACTCGCTGCTTTCGCTCGACGACAAGCGATATCCCAGACCCAGTTCGCTTTCGACCGCAGTCATGAATGCGGCGGGCCGGGGAACGCTGGACATCGTGATAACTGATGAACCTCGAGGCACCGATGGCGAACTTTGCCTGATTCGGCGACGTGACAATGTCTGGCGATTGGATCCCGTGCAGATCCCGAGCAGCCCCAAAACCAATGGTCCACATGTCTTTCCTGAAAGTGCAGGAATCGTCTTTTCCAAAGACGACCGACCGATCGTGGCTCTGCGGCAGGTACTGGCATCGGGCGGATACGATGGATGCGTGTTGCTGGCACGCGAACAGGCCGACGGATCGTGGAACACCGAAGTTGTGTTGAACACCGGCAATGAAGGCCATTCGTGCTTTCCGATCCTCAGTGCAGACGGCGAAGTGAATTCGCTGCTGCATTTCGACTGGGGAGGTCTCCAATTTCGTTACAGCCAGCGAGGACCACTGACGGAGCACGGCTGGCCGACGGAAACTCTTGCGAAGGGCCGTGGCTTTCGGCTGACGGGATTTCAAAACGCTGACGGCACCATTCATGCCTGCATGAAATCGATGCGCGGTGCCGGCGATTACGCTCCCGATCGCTATCTTGCAATGAAGCCAGGTGAACCACCGCTGTGGGAATACGCTCCGGGACTGATCCTGAAGTCGTTGGCAGACGGGACTCCGGTCATCAGCAATGTCAGCGTCCAAGATGCCGCGTGCGGCAGCATCTATCGCCGAAAGGGCCAGGACTGGGAACACTGGACGACGATCCCCGGTTCGTTTTCCGAACTGCGAGTGCTGTCGCAGATCTCCATCGCCGCCGACGATTCCATCTGGGTGGCGGATTATCGCCAGGCAGCTCGCAGGCTGTACGCATGGCACTTCAGTAACGATGCCTGGACGTGTCATGAAATCGAAGCGGAGCTTCCTGATCTGATCAACATGACAAGCTGCTGGATTGAAAATAACAACCGGTTGGTCATCGTCGTTGCCGGGGCCAGTCAATCTGAACCTGGTACCGTGGAAGTGATTGACGTGCTGTTGACGGATGTCCCATGAACTTGAGTCGATTCATTGCTCCCGTTGCTCATGTGACTGGTATACAGAAATCATGTGCTGCTTCCCATAGTGAGTATCGCGTCGATGACTGATCCTGAACCGTTGAGTGACGCGGAATCGGTCCGCCGACTCGCTGACCCAGCGACGAGGGATGCCGCAGCTCAGGTCATTCATCAGAAATACGCCAAACAAATGCTCGCTCATGTCCAGCGGCACCTTTCGGTTCTCAGAGAAAGCCGATCCGAACCAGACGATATCATGCAGAGCGTCTGGAAGAGTTTTTTCTCAAAAGATGCCATCGTGCTGCGTGGCGATTCGCTGTTTCCGCTCCTGGCTGCGATGAGTGCTCGAAAGGCGATTTCTGCGATTCGGAAAGAAACAACAGAAAAACGCTGCGATTCTCGTGAAGTCAAGTTCAGTGAGGACGCAGCGGTTCGCTCGTTTCGACCTTCCGAGTATGGTCGACCGCCACGATCTCCGGAAACTTATCCGGAATCATATCCGGAATCTAATGCTGTGCAGGCACGCTCGCTGGACGATTCTGCGACGGACCAGGATGTCCTGCGGTTGATGGCCAGAGGTGCCACACCAGAACAGGCGGCGATTGCAATTGAAATGTTCCAGGCCCTTCCGAGTGAACTTCAGGAAATCATGGCGATGATACTTGAAGGATTCACCGATGACGAAATCGCAGCCCACAGGAAAGTCGTCCGCCGCACCATTGTTCGCAAGTCGCAGCTGATCGCAAGAGAGCTGAAGAAAATGAGCGAATCGTGACGATGGGCAGTTGCCCGAGTCTCAACATCCTCAGACCACGGATTTTCGCTCCGGCTGGCCAGTTTGTGAATCCCTTGATGCGTGACAAGCGGCAACGCAGGCAAACCATGACGGTGTTTCGAAATTCAGGCTGTAGTCGAAGGCCGGGGGTTCAACCGAGCATCGCAATCCTCAAGTGCTCGATCTGCGAAAGAACTTCCGCCGTGGTCGCACCGCTGACCTCGATTTCTCTGTTTTTCCGATTCAATGACTGTGAGGTTGTTAACATTTCCCCGTGGCGCACAAGGATGCGGGCAAACGCATCCTGCGCGATGACTGACGCTGGATCTGTGGGATGCCACTCTATTTCGTCGCATCCGATCTCCCGCAATTGATGCACAATCTCATCGAAGAACCGCTTTTGAGTGGCTGTTCCCTGGCTGCAGATCTGCAGCCGCAAAGGACGGCGCATCAAACGTCTGTGCAGCGCCGCGACAGGTTCGTTCAGGGTCGGATGAACCATGTCTGCCGCTACATCGATGGCAGGTTCGAGTACAAAACGACGGTACCACATCGCCGGATGAGGCACGACCAACTGAGGCATGTTTGAAATAAGGTCACCATGCAGGATCAGATCGAGGTCCAGTGTGCGAGGCCCCCAGTGGCGTACTCGAGTCCTGTGGAATCTGGCCTCCACCTCATGCAGAGTCCGCAACAGTTCGTCGGGACTCAGATCAGTGTGGAGCACTGCCGCCGCATTCAGAAATTCCTGACCAGCGTCCGCACCGACCGGGCGCGTGTTAAGCACGCGGCTCATTGCGACGTGGCTGCATCCGAGCAACAGCAATTGCGCAAGCGCGTCTCTAAAGACTTGTTCTGAAATCTGCAGATTGCCGCCAAGGGCGATCAGACATTTTTGCAACGCCACCACTCCGAAACAAAACCGAGGTGGCCTTATTGTAATGCGTTGTTCAGAAAATCACGGCAGAAATCTCAGCGGCGTGAAAAACTACGACTTGTTCCGGACACCTGCGACGTGTCGCACCTCAGGAACTGGTGAGGTCGTTCTTGATATTCGTCCACCACGCACTCACTCCGCCACCGGCTGACGTCACGCCAATGATGATCGCAACCAGAATCATGGCCAGCATCACTGCGTATTCCACCGCAGTCGTCGCGTCGTCAGAGTAGAGGAATTTCTTGATGGCAGAGATGGCTCTCATGGAATTCGATCCAGGAGGAAATGTTTGAGAGGTTTGACACCATAACCCTAGATCGAATTTGGAATCGTGCTTCGGAATTCAGGGACTTTGAATAGCCAGCCTGCATGGTTTCCCCCACAATCCTTCCTACAACCGACAAGATCTGCAAGTTCAGCATAGAGACCAAAGGCAAATGTCCGACTATTCCACTCGGCTCAACACTCGCATCAAAGTCCTGAAAACACCGGCACTGGTGGGCATAGATCCACGCTGGGACCTGTTGCCCGCATCGATCAAAGCAATGGCCGAATCAAAATCCGCGAATCGCTGCGAACGGGATGCGTGGGCTTTTGAAGCGTTTTCGAAACAATTGATCGATATTGTGGCTCCGTTGGTTCCAGCCATCAAACCACAAGTTGCCTTTTTCGAACAGCTGGGCGTCCCAGGATTCCGAGCCCTGCATTCCGTGATGCGGTACGCACGCCAGACCGGTCTGATCGTGATTGCCGATGCCAAACGCGGCGATATCGGCTCTACTGCAGAAGCATACGCCGACGCCTGGCTGGCAGGCGAGGATCCGAATGCAGCGGCATGGCCCGCCGACGCTCTGACGGTCAACCCTTATCTGGGTACCGATTCGCTGCAGCCATTTGTCGATCTTGCCCACAGCCGTGGAGCCGGACTTTACGTGCTGGTGCGAACAAGCAATCCTGGCGCAGCAGAGTTTCAGGACCGCATTTCTGACGGACAACCGCTTTTTGAAATTGTGGCCCGGACGATACAGCAGCTTAGTGAAACCACGCGCCAGGCCAACCAGGTCTTTGGCTGCGTCGGTGCGGTTGTCGGCGCTACCTGGCCAACACAGCTTCAAAAACTTCGCAGTCAGATGACCGCCGTTCCACTGCTGATTCCCGGCTACGGAGCGCAGGGCGGAACATCATCCGACACTGCTGGTGCCTTCAATCCAGACGGCTTGGGTGCGGTCATCAACAGTTCCCGCGGGATCAACTTTGCATGGCAACGTAAACCTTATTCCGAACAGTTCGGGGAAGCCCGATGGCAGGATGCCGTTGCCTCTGCAACGCATGACATGATCGCCGATCTTGCCCGGCACACACCAGCAGGCAGAATGTAAGATTGATTTGGTTTTT
This sequence comes from Candidatus Kuenenia sp., assembly GCA_043737515.1. Classification (GTDB taxonomy): domain Bacteria; phylum Planctomycetota; class Planctomycetia; order Planctomycetales; family Planctomycetaceae; genus SXXK01. Next base: position 7,922 of record JAYTAK010000517.1, read on the forward strand.
CCCGAAGTCCGCGCGTGGCGGTTGGCTCGGGGTGAGAAGCCCGATACAAAGCGGAAAATGTATTCTCATTTTCAGCGGGAATTCGGTTCACGCGGTGAAAGCCCGACAAATGCCTTTGAGGGCACAATCATCCGGTGGTAGAACAGTTTCCGGGAATCGGATTGCTGATCAGGATTCAGCCGTTTGCCGTCAAACTCTGGATCTTGATACTGATCCTCATTTCGCAACCAAAGCTTAACCAAGGTTCCGCCGTTCATGTCGCGTGATTTTTATACTCTGGACGAACTTGCACTGCAAATTGGCCGAGATCGACGTCTGGTTGAAAAACTTGTCAACCGGGGCATTATTCCAGGGAGACGAGTGGGGGGCGACTGGCGATTCAACGAAATCGAGATCACGCACTGGCTGGAACAGGATCTTCGAGGACTCGACGATCAAGGCTTGGCACAGCTTGAACAGTCGCAGCAATCCGGCGATCAAAGACAGGAAAGTCCAATTGCGGGTCTGCTGCATCCGGAAACGTGCGAAGTTCCGCTTGATGCCGGAACTCGACCGGCCGTGCTGCAGGCACTCATTGAGGTAGCAGGCCGGACATGGCAGGTTTGGGATCCCGCGTCGATACTGAAAGCGGTGAAAGAACGCGAAGACGTGATGTCGACGGGCTTCGAGAATGGAATTGCCATCCCGCATCCCAGAAATCCGCTACCAGACGCAGTCGGCCAGTCGATCGTCGCATTTGGGAGAACATTCTCAGGGATACCATTTGGGGCACCGGGACGGCAGTTGACCGACATGTTCTTTCTGGTGCTTGCGAGGGATGCATCGACCCATCTGCAAATTCTCGCCCGGCTTGGACGGCTACTTCAGCGTCAGGGATTTGTTGAGGAACTGCGCCACACGGACTCGGGGCCGAAAGCCTACGAGTTGATCGTGCGCACTGACGAGCAAGTGGGAACGTGAGCCTGGACAGCAGGCCACACAGCCTGACCTGAATCTGCACGCATCGCGCGCAAAAAAGAAAGCGGTCACTGATTGCTCAGCGACCGCTTTCGATATAAACAGATTGAGTTTGTAAGTGGAGCAATAACCGATAAATCGTTTCAATAGTTTATCAACGAATCAGATTCGTCAATGGATATCCTTAGAAAGGAGGTGATCCAGCCGCAGGTTCCCCTACGGCTACCTTGTTAC
>JAYTAK010000518.1:0-3984 GCA_043737515.1 Candidatus Kuenenia sp.
TGCGTCGTTCGGCACGGCGTTGCTGTTTGTCGCACCCATGACCGGTGCTTACGCGGTGATGCATCTGGTGCTGCCGTTTGGTCCTGAGTGGGCCATGCGAAGTATCGCCGTGCTGTCACTCATTACCGCCGTTTATGCCGCCGGGATGGCCACCGTGCAGAAGGACGCCCGACGCTTTTTCTGCTATCTGTTTCTCAGCCATGCCTCGCTGGTGCTTTCCGGTCTCGAGATCATGTCCACGATCGGACTGACCGGGGCGTTGTGTGTCTGGATTTCGGTCGGCATTTCACTGGGCGGATTCGGTCTGACGCTGCGATCTGTTGAAGCACGCATCGGGCGTATTTCTCTGGATCGCTATCACGGAATGTATGAACACACGCCGACTCTGGCAGGCCTGTTTCTGCTCACGGGACTGGCATCGATCGGCTTTCCGGGGACGCTTGGCTTTGTCGGGATGGAATTGCTCATTGAAGGAGCAGTCGGCGTGTTTCCATTCGTCGGACTGGCCGTGCTGATGGCCGCCACGCTGAATGGCATCGCCATCATGCGGGCCTATTTCCGGATCTTCACCGGACGCCGTTTTCAGACGACCGCCATCCTGCGGTCCCGTCCGTCTGAAAGATTTGCGGTGCTGGTGCTCACCTTTCTGGTGCTGGGCGGTGGACTGTGGCCGCAACCAGGTGTGGCCTCGCGTCACCATGCCGCTCAGCATCTGCTTGAGCGCAGAATGAATCCGCAGTTAGTTATTGAGCCGGACGACACGCTGCCCGAAAGAAACAGCGATGAAGCAGTCTCTCAGCCGGTTCCTGGAGCAGAGTCCCAAAGCGACGCTGACAGCGCGGCTCCTCCTGATTGATCGCTGCCACGTATCGAATCCCGGTCATTTCAAACTCCCGATACAATCACATTCGTCCGCCGAAAACTCTTACATCACAGGTTACAGAAAATGAATAAAACACCAGAACAGTCCAGCGTGAATCATCCGACATGGCAACAGGATCTGCTGGCGTCGCTTGTTGTGTTTCTCGTGGCTCTGCCGTTGTGCATGGGTATTGCATTGGCCAGCGGTGCTCCGGTCGCGGCTGGTCTTGTGACTGGCATCGTCGGCGGCATACTGGTGGGAACTTTCGCGGGCTCGCCACTACAAGTCAGCGGACCCGCTGCCGGCTTGACCGTGATCTGTGGCGAGATCATTCGCCAGAACGGCATGAGTGCGTTTGGGCTGGCGGTATTGTTTGCCGGTATTTTGCAGCTTGTCGCCGGGATCTTTCGCCTGGGCCAGTGGTTTCGCGCAGTCTCACCTGCTGTGATTCATGGGATGCTGTCCGGGATCGGGGTCCTCATTCTCTGTGGACAGCTTCATGTTCTGGTCGATGAACGTCCCCGCGAAAACGCGATGAAGAACATCGCTGCGATTCCCGAAAGTCTGCTCAAGGGAATCGCCATGCCGACATGGGACAGTGCTGAAATCCGCACATCCCGCATCGATCTGCTCAGTCGTTTCAACGCACTGGGCGGGCGGCAGCGAACGCTTCGAGGGAGCATCGACCGAGCCCTTCAGCGACTGACGGCACCTGCCGACGAAGCTGCGGTGGCCGCTGCTGCTCAGCCCGCGAAATCAATCGCCGAGACTCTGCAGCCATGGGTCAAGGAGCAACAAAGCATTTCGGATGAACTCAAAGCCATCACGAAGTCGGCGAATGAGTCGCCGCTTGTTTCGAATGGCGGTCCTGCGGCGGAAAAACTCAATGAATTGCTGACGGCTGCCGACAGGCACCTTGCAGCAGCCTCCTTGAACATGTCATCCGACAAAACGGAAACAGTGTCGCTCAGCCAAAAAGAGGCCGCGCTGTCTCTCGACGCGCTGACGGCCAGTCTGAAGAGTCATGACTGGGCCGGCAAAATCGGTTTGCTGGCCGTCGTCGTGATCTTTGCCTGGCAGTTCATTGCGAAAGGCAAGCTGAAGCTGATTCCTGCTCCCTTGCTCGCCATCGTGGTTGCGACTCTGGCGGCCCAGGTGTTTCAGATTCCGATTCTCTACGTCGATGTGCCGGACAATCTCCTGAGCGGCCTGACGCTGCCTTCGTTAGCCGTCCTCGCTGAATCGCCGATACGTGTCTTGCTTGTTTCAGGAATGGTCCTGGCGATTGTGGCCAGTGCAGAGACACTCCTGTGCGCGACGGCGGTTGATCAGATGCATCGAGGTCCGCGAACTCAGTACGACAAAGAATTGTCGGCTCAGGGCGTGGGCAATATCGTGTGCGGCTGTCTGGGAGTCCTCCCCATGACCGGTGTCATCGTGCGCAGTGCGGCAAATGTTCAGGCTGGCGCAAAAACCCGGCTGTCCGCAATTCTGCACGGAGTCTGGCTGCTCTTGTTTTCTGTGGCGCTTGTGCCCGTCCTCAGGATGATCCCGACCGCGGCGCTGGCGGGAATTCTGGTCTACACGGGAATTCGCCTGATCGACTTCAAGGGCATGATTCATCTTTGGAAACAGAATCGCATCGAGGCTGCCATCTTCCTGATCACAATGATCGTGATTGTGGCGGAAGATCTGTTGACCGGCGTCGTGACCGGGATCGTGCTGTCGGCCGTGAAACTGCTGGCCCGGTTTTCACAGTTGGATGTCCATGTGTATCAGGACGACTCGATGGACAAACGTCGAACCACAATCAAACTCGTCGGAGCGGCCACATTTATTCGGCTGCCGAAACTGGCCTCGCGCCTGGAGAAAGTCGATGCCGGAGCTGACTTACATATTGATGCCAGCGATATGGACTACATCGACCGCGCCTGCATGGAACTCCTGCAGAACTGGTCACGGCAGCACGCTGCCACGGGCGGTCAACTGACAATCGACTGGGATTCATTGCACTCCAAATTCCAGACGAATCGCCCCCGACCGACGGACAAGGCATTGTAAACAATGGCCCGCTTAGTCACTGGGATTGCAGCATCTGGTATTCATTTAACTTCGCGAGCAATCGGGACTTTTTTTCTTGCCACGAAACAGCACAAAAAGCACAAAGAAAGCAAAGCACGATCCATGAAATGAGTGATTCTTTGTACTACTAACGATCAGAATCTTTGCGTGGCACAAAGAAGTCTGGTGGCGGACCTATCGTCGCTGCAGTCGCATTTTTGACCACGGATGTCTCGGATCACACGGATGAGTCGCAATGTGTTTATCTGTGAAATCCGTGGTTAAAAACTCTTTCATAATCATCGTTGGGTTGCGGGCGAAGCCCGCGCTGTACTACTAACAGTTGAATTCCTGTTGTGCCGCGGAGATTTTCAGGCGTCGGTTTGTAGAGGTTGTTCTCGTTGATAAACTTCGTTCTCATCAGGGTTCGGCCCAGTGACGGGCAAATCGCAAAGTAGCCGTCACGCTCCGTCGTGACGAGCCTCGAACAGGGCCACATGAATGAAGATCCCGCCTCGATTGTCCTTCAGCCCCATGCAACGCCGCTGATTGTGGAACCCCGACTCGATTGATGAATGTCGATTGACAAATGCTCATCACGGCGGAGCGTGATGGCTGCTTTGGGTTGCGGGCAATGCCCGCGCTGGGTCTTTTGTGGCTTTTCGTGGCTAGAAAACAACACCTCCTGTCGGGTTGTCAGATTCCAGAATCGTGACGTCGCATGTACGCACAAGGGACGTCTAATAATGGAACCCAAGTGGCATTTTCGCTCTTAATTGCAGTGCAGATTCTCAACAACTAAGCGGGCCATTGTTTTTTTTGAACGGGCTTTTTTCATAACGCCATGCCGTTGCAGAGATGAGAGCTGGCTTTCGGGAGCGGTGGCCGTGGCGAATCCGGTCAGATCTGCTTCGGTGAAAACGCCTGGGTGCAGAGCGTGAGCGTCGAGCGTCGGGATCTTAACACTTCACGCACCTGAGCCGTGTAACCTCGCACGCGGGAAAAAGTCTCCTGCTGTTCAGCCACGCCGCGATCGATGAAGCCTTTGAGTCGATCCAGCA
>JAYTAK010000519.1:0-3978 GCA_043737515.1 Candidatus Kuenenia sp.
AACGCCGAATGATTTTGGAGTTTCCGGTGAACGCCCCAGTCATCCGGAATTGCTCGACTGGCTGGCGTCCGATTTGATCGAACACGGCTGGACACTCAAACGCCTGCACAAGCTGATCATGCTGAGTCAGACATACATGCAATCCGGTGCGTACGATGAACCACGCGCCGTGATTGATCGCGAAAACGTGCTGCTCTGGCGACGCACTCCGCAGCGGCTGGAAGCGGAGGCGATTCGAGATTCCATGCTGGCGGTTTCCGGGCGGCTGGATCTGACGCAGTTTGGTCCGGGAATACTTGACCAGAACATGACGCGCCGCAGTGTGTACTTTTTCATCAAGCGGAGTCAGTTGATTCCGATGATGATGCTCTTCGACTGGCCGGAACATCTCGTCAGTATCGGCCAGCGCCCCGTGACCACGATCGCGCCGCAGGCTTTGATGTTCATGAACAGTCCGCAGGGCCGAGACTATGCCACGGCGTTCGCCAAACGACTGCCGCAGGATGCACCTGAGCAAACCGTCCGCGAAGCGTGGCGGCTTGCGTTTGGACGAGTCCCCTCTGAGGCCGAATCAGCCGCCAGTGTGCAATTTCTGAATCAGCAGCCCGATGCAAAACAGGCCATCGTGAATCTTTGTCAAACAATCCTGAGTATGAACGAGTTCGTGTATGTGGAGTAATCAGTAGGCCGGACCAAGCGCAGCGCCGTTCCGGCAATTGGCAGACACCTGCCGGAACGGCGCTCCGCTTGGTCCGGCCTACTTATTCTGCAACCAAATCTCGTAGATCACTGTAAACAGTATGAGCCTCGTGCCGGAGACAACTGAAGCCACTGATCAGGCCCAAAAGCCGCGACGTCGCATCCGTTACATTCGACTCGCCGGTATCTGCGTCGTCGTGTCCGTACTCGGCGTGGTTTTTATTGAGTGGAAGAAGCCGTGGCTGAACGCGAGCGAGAGACGAATGCTTGGCGTCTGGACGTGGCAGGATTCTGCGGGACAGATTACGAGCCATTATCGTGGTGATGGTACAATGCGGTATACGGACAGACCCAGTGATACAAACCCGGGATTCATGCGATGGAAGATTGAGCAGGACGTAATTTCAATCGAGTATTCCGAGCGAAACTCCTTGGAGTATGTCGCAAAAAATGTGCTTTTCCGCCGTAAATGGAAACCCGATCAGTACCCGGTAAAGTACAACGCCGACGGCAGCATCACTTTCACGATGTCCGACGGCAAAGAAAGAGTTCTCATCCCGTGGTCGAGCGCTCAGGGTGAGTTTCTCAAACAGAGTGAATAGCTCGTCGATGTGGTGTGTTTCGCTTCGCTGCACACACCCTAACGAATCACAGGAGAACTTCAAAATGACGATGTCTTCATTTCTTGATCGACGAAACATGCTGCAGCGCAGCGGTTGTGGACTTGGGATGCTGGGACTGGCGGGCCTGCTGTGTGACGAAGGGTTGCTGGAATCGGCCTCTGCCGAAGACAGTCTCGGCAATCGGTCGCTCAATCCACTGGCACCTCAGTCCGGACATTTTGACGCGAAGGCCAAACGCCTGATCTGGATCTTTGTCAACGGTGGACCGAGTCCCGTGGACACATGGAATTATCGACCTGAACTGACGAAATGGAACGGCAAGACGATTCGCGAATTCGATCCGGAATTTCAAAACACGACCGGATTTTTCAAGAACGCGGTCGGCAATCTGATGCAGTCACCGTTCACGTTCACGCCGCGCGGTGAGTGCGGCAAGATGGTGCCGGATATTTTTCCGCACCTTGGCGAACACGTCGATCGCATGGCCGTGATTCAGTCCGGCTACACAGAATCGAACAATCACTCCCCTGCTCTGTTCGCGATGAATACCGGAATCGCGCGGATGGGATTTCCGTGCGTTGGTTCGTGGGTCACATACGGCCTGGGCAGCGAGAGCGCCAATCTGCCGGGCTTTGTCGTGATGAGCGATCCTAAGGGCCGCGGCCTGCCCAAGGGCAGTGCCGCAAACTGGAGCGCCGGATTTCTGCCGGGCGTTTATCAGGGCACGTATCTGCGTCCTCAGGGTGAAGCGATCGATAATCTGGTGCGACCGGCGTCGCTGACGGAGTCCGCTCAGCGGAATGAGCTGAATCTGCTCAAGCAGCTCAACGGACTGCATCAGGCACAACATGCCGCAGATACAGAACTCGCGGCGCGGATTGAAAGTTTTGAACTGGCGTATCGGATGCAGGCGGCAGCTCCGGAAGCACTCGATCTGGCGACGGAGCCGAAACATATTCAGGATCTGTACGGCATCGGTGATGAACAATGTGACCACTTCGCGCGGCAGTGCCTGACAGCTCGACGCCTGGTCGAACGCGGCGTGCGCTTCGTACAGATTTACTCCGGCGGCATGGAGAATCAGCGTTCCTGGGACGGCCACAGCGACATTGAAGGCAACCACCGGCAATTCGCCGGCGAGACAGATAAGCCGGTGGCCGGATTGCTCAGCGACATGGCCGCGAGCGGTCTGCTGGACGACACGCTTGTCATCTGGTGCGGGGAATTCGGGCGGCTGCCGATTGCACAAACCGGAGACAAACCTGGTCGCGACCATAACCCTCACCACTTCTGCGCATGGCTGGCTGGCGGCGGCGTCAAAGGCGGGGTCAGTTACGGGAACTCAGATGAGATCGGATACAAGTCCGTGGAAAATCGAGTCCACCTCAACGACCTGCACGCGACGATTCTGCATCTGCTGGGCATGGACCACGAACGCCTGACCTACAAATACAACGGTCGCCGCTTTCGACTGACCGACGTCGCGGGCCATGTGATTCAGGACATCCTGGCGTGATGGCAGGTGGCTCCTTGATTTGAATCCTTCGGCGGCTATCATGGACGACGAATGTACTGATTGCTGGCATGGAATAGTCAGGTTTTGACCATGGGGATTTCGATGAACGATCAATGGCGAACACGAATCACGATCGAACCCGGCAAGCGCAGTGGGCGTCCATGCATTCGGGGTATGCGGATTACGGTCTACGATGTGTTGTCGTATCTTGCGGCCGGGATGACCGTTGCCGAGATTCTCAATGACTTTCCGAACCTCACGCCGGAAGACATTCAAGCCTGTTTCGCTTTTGCCGCAGAGCGAGAACGCAGCCTTCTGATCGCAGTCGCATGAAGCTGCTTTTCGATCAGAATATGTCGTTCAGGCTGGTTAGATCTCTGGCTGACACATTCCCCGGTTCAAGCCATGTTCAGTTTGTGGGTCTGGACAGTGCGAGTGACGATCAGGTCTGGGAGTATGCCAGGCTGAATGGGTTTGTGATCGTGACGAAGGATGAAGACTTCAATGATCTCAGCGTTATGCGGGGAATCCCGCCAAAGGTCATCTGGCTGCAGTTGGGAAACTGCACGACATCGCAAGTGGAAGCAGCGATTCGTGCCTGCATTGAGGACATCAGGGCATTCCGGGAAGACGCATTCACAGGCACGCTCGTATTGACTTGACCGAGAAGGTGCTGAAACTTTGATAGCATAACGGATAAATGTTGCAGAGTTGTAGGGTGTGACAAGCAACGCGCATGCACACCGAGTCACAGACATGGTGTGCCGGCGCTGCCGCTTGTCACACCCTACAAATTCACAAACTGGCCAGCCGTGGCGTGATGGCCCGGTGGGGTGCAGTATCCGGCGTGTCACGCTAGACTCTGGGTTTGATCATCATACAAACGAATCGCCTCAAATCGGCGAGAAGTCAGGCGGGTCAGTTGATGCAAAGCGTTGCAGTCTTTGTAGACGTCCAGAACATTTTCTACACGGTGAAGGAGAGTCACGGATGTCATTTCGATTATACGGCCTTCTGGGAGGCGGTGACCATGGGAAGGAAAGTCGTGCATGCCTTCGCGTATGCCATCGATCGCGGTGACCCGAAGCAGATCCGGTTTCAGCAGATCCTCAAGTCCATCGGCTTCGAAGTGAAACTCAA
>JAYTAK010000520.1:0-3976 GCA_043737515.1 Candidatus Kuenenia sp.
CCCCGGCGGAGCTTGCCTCCGTCGAGCGAGGATCATCACCAGCCAGCACCCGGAATCGGTACATGGCCACCATTGCGGCTCGTCCGCATGGAGCCGTGATTCCATTGATCATCGCCCTACGGCGGCAAGCTCCATAGTGGCGAAAACGCTTTCCTGACTTCTTGTTTGGTGATGATCATCGCTCGATGGGGACGAGCCCCATCGTGGCGAAACTCCCGTCATTCCTGACCGTCCGAGCCGAAAGCAACAAAAAACTTGTCTGTCGCCTCTTCGAAATTCTTCTCAGAAAAACAACAATCTGAACGCTTGCTGAGCAGAATGAAAGTATTTCTTGCTCCCATTTTTCTGTCACCAATTTTTCTGTCTTCTGTGTTTCTGAGTCCCGCCATTAACCAATGGGTTGCTGGCGAAACCCGCGCTGGGTAATCTGAGCAGGATCGACAGTGCCGCTTGACAATGCCGCTTGACAGTGCCGAGTGAGACTGGCTTTGAGACAACGAATGGACAAAAATCGGAACATCTCGTGTTCGAGACCAGAACACTCCGCGACAGTGCTCGCGCTGTTCAGTGTGGTGATCCTGATCTCTGCAGGCTGCGAGCAGGGTCAGGCACCGGACACAAAAAATTCTAAGGTCGCAAGTTCGAAAGAAACCAATTCAACAATGGCAGATTCAACCAACAAGGTGCTCCTTGACGAAGCAAATGCCGTCGGGCGGTGGTTTCGCGCGAAAAAGACTCGTCCTATCCAGGCGAAGCGGCTGGAAGCGGCTCAAACCGTGAAGACGCTGGAAGGTGAAGAACAAGTTGCTGCGGGCCACTATCTGTGTCGAGGCGAAGCGGGAGACATCTGGCCGCAGACGGAGAAGGATCTCAACAGACGATACGCCAGCACCAACGACGTCGATGCTGACGGCTGGCGAAAGTACCTGCCTCATCCCGACGCCGAGGGAGTGATGGCCACGCAGATCGACCATCCGTTCGTCGTCGAAGCGACCTGGGGCAAACTTTCTGGGAAATCCGGTGACTTCCTCGTCAAGAATTTCCACGACCGTGACACCGCAGATCCCTCCGACATCTGGATCGTGGATCAGTCACTGTTTCTACAGACGTACGAGGCCACAAGCGAAGAAGACTAAGGGCTCAAAGCCAACCCAGCGCTGAGGACGGTGAGTATCGCGATCGCCGCTGTCGGGTTCAGAATTGCTGACGACCTTTCAATGCATCGGCCAGCATTTCACGGTTGGCGAATTCCAGAACGCTGCCGGATGCGATCCCTCGCGCAAGGCGCGTGATGCGGACGTTGTCGTTCTGCAGCAGATTGGTAATAAACAACGCTGTGCCGTCTCCTTCCAGTGTCGGGTTGGTTGCCATGACCAGTTCGGTGATTCCCTGCTTGCGGACACGATGCACCAGTTGTTGAATTGTGAGATCCTCCGGACCGACACCGTCGAGCGGTGCGATGCGGCCTCCCAGGACGTGATACAGCCCTGAATACGCACCAGAAGATTCCAGGGCGACAACGTCTTTGGGCTGTTCGACGACGCAGACCACATGCTGATCGCGTCGCGGATCGCGGCAGATTCGGCAGAGCGTATCTTCTGTCAGGTTGAAGCACATCGAACATCGTTTAACGCTGATTTTTACGTTGCGAATCGCGTCAGCCAGGGCGTTGGCTTCGTCGCTGGTACTGGACAAAATATGATTCGCGAGCCGTTCCGCAGACTTGCGTCCGATGCCAGGCAAGTTGCCAAATTCTTCAATCAGTTTGGCAACAGCCTTGCCGTATGGATGATCCTGTGTCTCCGTTTTCATAGAACGAGTCGCTCTCCGTGCGTAGTTGAGGGTTAAAGTTTTCCAGTGAATAACGATTCAATAACGTTCTCTGTCTCGCGTGGCCCGGTCTGCAACGTCCTGATTCTTCACTCGTTTAACCGCGTGCCCATCGGGCCGCGCTTTTCCGCCGCTGGCCCGAGAGCTCGCCCTCGATGGGCACGCGGTTAAACTATGCTCTCCTGGCCGCGCAGAGTCTACTACAACAGACTCCTGTCCAGCACAGCTCTCGCCTGCTGGAAATAGTCCTTCCATTCGATTTCCGGACGACCGTCCCGCAGACAGTCGCGAACTTTCTGCAGCGTGTTGCGTGCCATGTGAGGACAGCGATTGCAGGCGCACGTTTCTCCGGACGATGCCATGATGCCGGGGACCGGAATGTACGTGTGCTGTGGGGCCGCTTTCTTCAGTGGATGAATCATGGCGACTTCGGTAGCGACGAGGAACGTTGTCGGCTCCTTCAGGGCCATCACGTATTGCCGCATTTTCTCTGTACCGCCGATGACGTCAGTGACTTCCAGAATATTCTGCGGGCACTCCGGATGCGCGATCACGATACAGCCGGGATTGTTCTTCTTCGCTCGAATCAAATCCTGAATACTGAAGATCTCATGTACCATGCAGGAACCCGGCCACAGGATCATCTTTCGACCAGTGATTTCCACGAGATAGCGGCCCAGATGCTGATCGGGCACGAACAGGATTTCTTTGTCTTTTGGAACGCGGTCGATAATCTCCCGAGCGTTTCCGCTGGTCACGATCCAGTCGCATAAACTTTTCACAGCAGCCGACGTATTGATGTAGGCGACCGTCTGAAAGTCACGGCCCTGTGAACGCAATTGTTCCTGAAATGCGGCGAGTTGCTCCGGAGGACAACTGTCCGCGAGCGAGCAGCCTGCCAGCAGATCGGGTATGAGCACACGCTTTTTCGGATTCATGATCTTCGCCGATTCGCCCATGAAGTGGACGCCGGCAAACACAATCGTGGACGTGGTGACACGAGTGGCATCGCGTGCCAGTTTCAAACTGTCTCCGGTAAAGTCCGCGATGTCCTGAATCTCTCCATCGACGTAGAAGTGCGCCAGAATCGTGGCATCCTTTTCTTTCTTGAGCACATCGATTTCGTCCATGAGGTCCAGAGGATCTTCTTCCATGGCGATTGGTGCGGTGATTGGTGCGGTCAGAACCGGCAGAGACATTGCATTTATCCTTAACACTGTTTTTCAGGCCCGGAGGGCTGGACTGCATCGTATTATTGCAGGTGCGTGCAAAACTTTCGATCGGATCTTTCAATCGAGAGGAATTCGACGCGAATTGGTAAAAATCGACATGTTCCTGCCCGGCAAATTGGCCTTGATCACGGATTCGGCCAATCGTGTGGCTGACGGGGGCGGGTGTACCGTATTTTGAGCTTGCAAAAGAGCATGGCTCGGCGCAACCTGATCGGGGTGGAAAACCAGGGAAGATCAGATCAGGAGCCGAGTAATGCCCGCCATGGTGGCGACGCTGGCGAACTTCTTCCACCACCGCCCGGACGGCACGACAGCCGCCGAACGTTTCTTCGCAACGGCCCCGGCAGATGTGTTCGAGTCGCTGTTGGCTCACGTCGCTCTGCCCGCACGTCCCGCGAGTTCACGTCTGGCGACGGAATCACCCCCTCGATTCCGCGACAAATCCACCGCGAACCGCTGCCCGTACGCGCTGTATGAGGTCACAATCGACAGTCTGATTCGATTCAACCCCCACCCTTCGTTGTACACTACTCCAAAGAACATCCACTGGCCGAATCTGTGATCAAGGCCCACTTACGTACCTCGCTCGCCGAACGAGTTTCCTGCGTCCGCTCCATTGGTCCACGCCGCCGTTGGGCTAGCAGGCGGTTGCCCGGTCGATCATGTTACGCAACGTCACCAGGTGCTGTGGATTCGGAAAGACCGCAGCGATCTCCAGTGCTCGCACGTTTAGACAATCGGTCGGCAGTTTCACGAGATCCTTGAGAGTTGTGACGATCAGCGCATCACCGGATGCCGACGCTTTCTGCAGCATCAGATTCAAATCGTCTTCCAAATAATGATGGTGGTCAGGAAACCATGATGTTCCTGCCACGCGCATACCGGCTCGGACGGCCGTTGCATGAAATGCTTCT
>JAYTAK010000521.1:0-9059 GCA_043737515.1 Candidatus Kuenenia sp.
GCCAAAAGTCTGCGCGTGGACTTCGGGTATGTGATAACTTTCCAGCGCGGCCTCGACGGGGATTTTCCAGTTCGCGGGTAACGGCAGGATTCGACTCACCGCCAGCTTTGATGTTGGCACAGTCGTCCATTTCTCGATGCGATCGTACAGATCCCCGAGCCATTCTCTGAGCGACGGACCTGAATTCAAAATCCGCACAAACAACAGGTCGCCGCATTGCTCGAGCGGAAACGCAGCCAGTCGGTAGTGTTCCCGATCAAAGTTCGGAAAGTTCTTTGCCGCCGGGATCTTGCGCGTCCTTCCGTCCACGCCGTACTCCCAGCCATGAAACGGGCACTTCAGCGTTTCGCTGTTTCCCGTCGCCGATGACACCAGCGTGCAGTGCCGATGAGCACACACGTTGTGCAGGGCGACCAGTTTACCGTCAAAATTCCGGACGACCACAGGGACGTTGCCAATCTGTGCGGAAAGATACTGCCCCGGCAGTTTGATCGACGAGACCAGTCCGATCAGTTGCCATGTCGCCTCAAAGACATGCCGACTTTCCTGCGCGAGGGCGTCTTCCGCGAAGAAACTCCGCGGTTCCAGGGGAGCCTGAAATGACACCGGTGACTGGTACATTTTCGTTTTCGAATCATGCTTCGTTGAAACTGGACTCAGCGGTCCACAGGACGTGCGGCTGTCAACTGCCTGCCTTCAGCCAGGCGGTCCGATATCCGTTGACCGTGAGCAACCGATCTCCGTTATGGCCCTGAAGCTGGAAGTCCCAGACAGCTCCGGTGTCCGAAATATGTGACTGCCGGATGCGGACGATGCAGGGTTCGCCGGGGTCCGGCAGCCGACCAAATTCAATCTGATCGAATCGCACCGGAAGGCTGGACATCTGATGCCGATGGAACGCAGCGTATCCGACCGCACACAGACATGCATCCATCGTCGAACATGGCACCGTAAAGCCCTTGGCGCGTGAGCCGCCGAACAACTGGACGGGGGCAGACGCCGCAATGCGTCCAAAGATCGTCTGTCCATCGTCGGCGATTTCGCGAAGTTCCTGCAATTCAGGGCCGTGGTACATCAGGTCTTCCGGAGTCGCGTAGGTGATCCTCTGCCAGACAGAATTCCCGGGCAGTTGAAATGCTGTGGCTGATGGACCGCGGTGAAGCACGTCTGTCCGAGTTTCAAAGACCGCTCGGAAGAATTCACGATCTTCTTCGACCATCCGACCGTCCCGACGGCGCACATCGGCCAGCAGGCGACATTCGATTTTCCCGTCTGCCGTTGGACGAGTCTGCACGGTGACGGCGAGCGGATCGTCGGTCGAAAACCGAATCGCCTGCAGCGCCTGAGCCTGCGTGCAGATCCCGGCATCAGGATTGCCGGTTCTTGCCCGCACCGCTTCGGCCATCAATTCCAGAGCGACCACGAACGGTAGAGTCGCTCGGCCGCGAACGCGGTGCTGCGACAGAAAACGGTCTGACACAGGGTTGAGGGTAACGACACTGGAACAAACTTCGTCGGCGTGTTTGGTCACGTCGGACGGCAGCAGCGGCAGAGATGCCTTGCCATGGACGGCATCAGTCGATGACACACGGTCCGCCGGAAAGAACTTGCGGAAATAGCTGTCGTCGGTGATCAGGACTTCAGGTTCGTTTCCGCCAATCTCCAGTTCGCGCATGAAGTGGGCGATTCCTTCGGCAGCCGGCATGAATTCCATGTCGATCATTTCCAGAGCCAGCCTGGCTTCCGGCTTGGTCGCCATGCCGATGTCGCCCCAGGCGTGCCAGTGGAATGTGAGACTGCGAACGGCAGGCCGCTGACTGCGATAGTGATCGACGATTTTCGCCATCATGTCGTTAGCCAGAGAATAGTCCGTGTGTCCGTTCGCACCGAAGCGTCCACTGATCGAACCGAACGTAACAAACCATTCCAGCGGGTCTGAATCTGTGGCCTGCATGAGTGCCAGCGAACCGTCGATCTTGGCACGCAGGCATTTCTCGACCTTGTCCGGACGCTTACGATCAAACCTCGCATCCTGACCGGCTCCGGCACCGTGAATGACACCGTGAATCGGGCCGGCCTGTTGACGGATGCTGCGGATCGTGTGTTCGACATCCGCGAATTCAGCGACATCGCAGCAATGGTATGTCGCGACGATTCCCTGCTTGCGGCATTCCCGCAGAGTGGCATCGACTTCAATCGCCTTCTCTGTGTTGCGCCAGGCCTCAACGGGATTTTCGCCGCGGGCCGATGCTTCCTGCATGATGCCTCGACGAACACCGCTGCGGTCATGGGATACCTGGCGGACAAATTCATCGCTGAGATGCGGGATTGGCGCGGTGCCGAGCAGATGCAGTTTCAGATCGTATTTCTTTGCCAGCGTCATCGCAATCACGGCCGTGATGCCACGTCCGCCGCCGGAGACAATCCACGTACCGCCGCGAGTGATGCTCTTCGCCGGAGCCGAACTATTCAACGGCGCGGGCACGGCCTGCACGCAGAATCGTTCTGGCTCGGGCCCGCGAGATGAAGACCGAAACGCGATCTCCATGTCATAGGACGGAACAGCCAGTTCCTGCAGCACGCCGCTGCTGATGTCCTGCGGCGACATGCTGCTGGCCACGTCGATCACTTTCATCGGAGTTGTTCTGAATCCTCGCATCCAGGCTTCGATCAGCATCGCTTTCACCAGCCCGCCGATCGCTTCGATGGAGCGCACGTTCCGACCACTGAAGCCGTAGTCACCACCCAACTGAGTCACCGCGACAACGCTGGCGTTCTCCATCTGATTGGTATCGATCGTTCGCTGCATCCACAACTGACAGATGCGAAACGGAGCTTCCAGTGCCGCTGGTCGACGATGTTTCCAGTCGGCTTCGGTCAGGCTCTGCATGGAATCGTCATCAAACGCCATCGTCAGAAACAGATGCGGCGTCGCCGTGTGCTGCCACATGTCGCTTAACGTTTTCTCGATCACGGCGATGGGTGCCGAAGTGCTGAGGACAATCGCCGTCTGACCCAGTTGCCGGATGCGATCCGCAAGAGATTCTGCCAGTGCATTCGTTCCGAGGATCAAAGCCGCTCCGTGCAGTTCCGGATTGAGCGGCATGCCAACGCGGCGCGGAGCTGGGACGACTTTCAGAGCATAGCGGTGAGTCTGACTTCTGGATGAGGTCTCGGTCACGGTGTCGTACGTTAAGCCGTCTGTCGGTAATTCGGTCGCTGGATCCGCAGTCTTCGTGAATGCGGGACTCCGACGGTTCCGCACGACGGCCGCCGCAAAACGCACGGATGATTCCGCAACTCCAGCGCCAGCCGCGACACCTTTCAAATGTGCCGATTCCAGGACATTCCAGTCGTGTTTTGCAACGGGCGTGGCGACCGGCTGATGCACGAGTGATCGCAGCATCGCACGGATTTCCGTGCGATACGTTTCCCCCAGCCGCGCCCCGCCCTGCCCTGCAGCCTCCGCCGACTGTAGCGCGCCGTTTGACGGAGTGAACCACTCGGGAGAGATTTCGCGAATTGGATCTGTACCGCGAATCGTTAACTCTCGGACTCCGACCATGGAGTGTTCGGCGACAGCGGGAGTGCCGATTGGTGTTACGGCTTGGTTTTCGTTGCGGTCATCGTACTTGGGGGCTGACGCCGCCCGGCTCGCCGGATTGTTGTTGATTCCCGGAGTGTCGGCACCACTGGCATGGCGGACCAGAAACTCGCGAATTTCCCGCAGCGTTCGAAATCGAGCCTGGCCGATGGATTCCAGAGTCAACGACTCCAGATTGAACTGCTCACGCATCTCACCGATCAATTGAGCCAGCTTGATACTGTCGAGGCCGAGATCCGCTTCCAGATCCGCATCCACATCCACGATGTCTCGCGAGTATCCGGTCTGGTCAACAACGTAATCGATTAACAGCGCATCCAGTTGAACATTCGGCGGCAAGGTGCCGCGTTGCTCGGCCAATCGATTCGCATGGCTGTTGCCATGGTCGAGGGCAGCCATCGATAATTCCGGCGATGCCGTGACAGCCAGGCTTGAGTGTTGGTGAACTGATCCAGGTGCTGCGACGTTCTGGCTCGCGGTTAGATTCTGGCTCGCGATTATATTCTGCCCGGCCAGCGACTGTGCGACCCGAACGGCATCGTTCAGCGTTCGTACGGAATCCAGTCGCAACGATTCCGGGCGGACCGTCAACCCAAGCCACTCACCCAGCTCGCCAAGAATCTGAGCTTTCTTGATGCTGTCAATGCCGAGATCTGCTTCCAGATCCGCTTCGAAGTCCACGATTTCGGGTGCATAGCCAGTCAGCTCAACCACCAGGTCTCTGGTGAATGTCCGCAACTGCGCATCAGAAATTGCCGGAGCGGTTTTTGGTGACGACACGGGCTGCAACGCAGGCTGAATTTCCCTTTGAGGCAACTCCGGCGAATCCACCGACCGACCATTCAGGGATGCTCTGGTATCCAAAGCAGTCGGCATAACGGCAGGTTCATTCGAAGGCGTGATCGACTTGCGCGTCGCACGCCGCGCACGTGTCACGTCGAAGACAGCCGGAGCGGCGATTGAAACTGAACTGCTGGCCTGTTCAATCGGCGATGAACTCGACTGTGGACCCGGCGATGCGGCAAGTTGTGGCGCATTGACGTTCGCGACACACTCAAGCACCGCATGGACTAACTGCATTCGTTCTTCAAACGGCTGACCGGGAACATCAAGGCTCAGGCAAATTGCCTGAGAATCAACGATGTCGCGGTTCATCCGGGTGAGCACATCGTTCGGACCGACTTCGAGCAGGACACGGAAGCCTTCACCCAGCATCCGCTGAATGGACGGCATGTACATCACCGGCTGAGTCAACTGCCGCACAAGGCTGTTGCGAATGCTGCACGGTTCGGCAAGATACTGGACGCTCGTGGCTGACAGAAATCCGCACACCGGCGGACGCATCGGAACGCTGGCGGACATTCGTTCAAAGGCCACTTCAGCCGCCGCAAGCAGCGGCGTATGAAACGGTGCGGGAACAGAAATTGACATCGACGGCAGACCCCGCTGGTCCAGCAGTGCTTTCGCGGCCACGATACCTTCACGGCTGCCGGCAATGACCGTTTGCTTTGGCGAATTGAGATGCGTCACATATACGGTCAGCCCGGCCGGTTTCAGAATCGCATCCACTTCATGCACGGCCGCGCGGATCGACAGGAGACCGCCAGGAACCCGCATGTGTGACATCACCGCGTTGGCTCGATGCTTCGCGAGTTCGATCGATTGAGGCAGCGTCGTCACGTTCGCTGCCAGCGATGCCGTAAACTCTCCAAAGCTATGGCCCAGCACTGCGTCCGGACGCAGCCCTTCGGCTTTGAGTGCTTCAATCAGGGATGCCGAAACACCCAGAACCCAGGCCTGAGCCCACCAGACATCTTCGCCGGGCTTGATCGCCGCATTGCCAAACACCGAACTCAACCGCGGCAGTTTACTGGCAGCGTAGAGATCATCGACCGTTGCCAGTGTGCGGCGTGCGTGTTCGCTGGATGAAAACACCGACGGCGTTTCAGGATAGTGCGCCCCCTGCCCCGGAAACAGCCATGCCACGCGCGAAGTTTCATCCTGAGCGTGCCACAGGATCACTCGTTCCCGATCCAGCAGCGTGCTGAATTTGCCGGCTTCGACCGACTTAATTGCTGCCGCAAGTCGCTCACGAAGCTGTTCCCCGGAAGCCGCGAGGATCGTCGAACGGAACTGATCCGATGTTACGAAGTGCGAAGAAGTCAGTGCCGATCGTTCACTGTCGCGCAGAATACGGCCATCGCGATCCGCGAGAAGCTGATCCGTGCGGCTGGTCGATTCTCTGAAGAGTCGTAACAGCGAATCGCCGGAAGTCGCGGCAAATCGGAATCGCCGCAGTGGGCGGTCGGAGGTTGCAATGGCAGTAGCAGTTGTCATTGTCGGAGAGACTTGCGGTTTCAAAGGACTTAATGGAATTGGTGTGACGTCCGGAATGATTCTCCGGGGAGGATTTGGGTTCACGAGTTGAGTCTGCAGTACGATGCCGTCACTGGATCGAGCAGCAATTGTGATGGGGCCCGATTCGCCAGTCGAATTAAGCGTCTCTGCTGCAATCCGGACCAGAGAGTGACCTCCGCACAGATATCCGATCTTGCGGATAATCTGAGCGTCTGCCGAATTCATGACTTCCGAAGGGCGTTCTGCCGATTCGCTGCGTTGAGTCACATCGCCGAGGATTCCATAGATCGGCAGATCGAGACGCTTCGCATCAGACAGGCGACACAGCATCAAAGCAACAACACCCTCGCCGGGAATGATCCGCTGACAATTCTCAGGAACATCTTCCGGTCGCCCGCTTCGCACAAGGCGATGATGCATGTCCAGCGATTCGAACGCCGAGAGGCTCATCGATCGCTGAGCCGTGCCACAGACAATCATGTCGCAGATGCCGGCGCGCAACTGATCTGTCGCCACCGCCAGCGCGGCAAGACCGGAGGCATCGTCACTGTCCAGCGAACAGGCACCGCCCATCAGGTCAAATGTCTTGGCCACTCGCGATGCGAGCGTACTGGCCGTAAAGCTGCCGGTTTCATCGAGCAGCGCTGGTCGGTTCTTGAGGACGGTTTGACGAAACTCAGCCGCGACCTGTTGCGCCAACTGCGGCGGCAAGCCACGTCGCTGCATCGCCGCAGTCATCTGCCCGCAGATTTCAGGCAACCGCATGCCGACCTGAAGCTGATCACCAAATTCACCGCCAAAGATCGCGCCGATCACGACGCCGACGCGCTGACGATTGAATGGGAAGTTGTCCGGCGAGCGGGGTACGTCAGTGCCCTGATTTTTCCCTGCCCCGCGAGTAATCAGGGGATTGACATCCCCCGCTCGCCTTGTGTCCACTGAATTGACATCATCCAAAGCCTGTGCCACAGCATCGATCAGCATCATCTGAACAGGATTCGATTGCTGCACCTGCTTTGGCGGAATTCGATAGCGAGCGCCGTCGAACGTGAAGTCCGTAATGAATCCCCCGCGACAATGAGGCGCTCGATGGGGCTGCGGTCCGCTGCTCACCGAAACGCCGGTCCGCTGCCTCCAGCGATCCGCAGGTGCGTCGCTGATCGCTGAACGAGATGATTCGAGGATCGTCTTGAACTCCGTCAGGCTCTTCGCCCCGGCAACCACGATGCCTCGCCCGACGATCACAATGGGCTCAGTGGACAACGGGAAACCGAAACCGGAGGTCTGGGACGCGGGTTGTGGCCGATTCTCTGAATCGCCGCCCGACTTTGGCAGAACGCCCACACCGCCACACGCTTCTTCCACCACGACATGCGTATTCAGCCCGCCGATCCCAAACGCACTCACCGCCGCGCGGCGCGGTCGCAGGTGCAGCGATTGCTCGGGCCACGGTTCGGTGCGTGTAACGACTCGCACAGGAGCCGTCGTCCAGTCGTAGTTGTGATTTGGTTGCTCGAAGCGAAGTGACGGCGGTATCTGCCGTCGCTGCATGGCGATCAGGACTTTCACGAGACTGATCAGGCCAGCCGCTTCCAGCGTATGTCCGATGTTGGACTTTACGCTACCGAGCAAGAGTCGATCGGCGGAAACCCGGCCCTTTGAAAACGCCGGACTGCTGTTTGAAAGGTTTCGCAGCGTCTCCAGTTCTGTCGCATCGCCCAGTTGAGTGCTCGTGGCATGAGCCTCCATATAATCAATATCCAGCAACACGGCGTCTGAGTACGCTCGCTGCAGCGCCAGCATCTGACCTTCCATGCGAGGAGCCCACAGGCTGCGGCCTTTGCCGTCGGATGCCGTTCCCACGCCACGGATCACGCCAAGAATCGGCAGATCATGTTGCCGTGCGATGCTTTGAGTGGTAATGACAATCGCCACGTAGCCTTCAGAACTCACAAGGCCGCTGGCACTATCATCAAACGGGCGCGAATCCGTGGCGGTGCAGGCCTGCGAATGCGAAAACAGAATAAGATTGTCGATGTTGTTGTAAGTCGCTCCACCCACAATCGCGCTGTCAATGCGGCCCGTGCGAATCGCCATCATCGCCTGTGCAAGAGCCACCAGCGACGAAGCACACGCAGCGTCAATCACAGAACGCGGCCCGGTCAGGCCGAGAATTCTCGCCGCCAGCGCTGCCGCCTGATACGCATGGAAACGCGGGATTGCATCGACATGTCGCGATGGCCGCTTTTCACGAATCGCCTGAGTAACGTCAGCCAGAATCTCTTTTTGAACCCCGACCGGCAGCTTCCGAAACGATTCAAGATCATCGACAAATGAGAGAGCTTCCTCAATCTGGGTACCGAGGCTGAGACCGCCTTCGGATTTTGTGCCGCCGGAATGCCCGACGTACAGGCCGGTACACTTCAGCCGCTGATCCTTTGGAACCAGTTCGGCATTCTGCCATGCCGTCGCCGCCACTTCGGCAAACTGGACATGCACCGCATCAAACAGCCGTTCCGTTTCGACCGGCAGCGGACAGAGACTTCGATCAAGCGGACGCTCCGGAACAATGCCTCCGAGAGTCGTATATGACGTGCCGGTCCTGCCCTTTTGAGGATCAAAATACAGAGATCGATCGCAGCGATCTGGCGGCAGCTCTGTGTAACCGGTGCGGGCATTGAACAGCAGATCGGCGAACGCATCGACGCAGTCTGCACCGGGAACGCGACAGGCCATTCCGACAATCACAATCGGTGAGTTCGCATCAGCCGACATGCACGGCCTCCGACTTTCGAGCGAGAGAGTTTGAAATCTGACGCTGAATCTCTGCGGTCATTCTGGCAAACTGGTGAATGCACTGTTCGGCCTGCGAAGCGGCGAGTGCAGGATTAGTATGGCCCCCGACCTGATCGATCTCCAGAATCAGCAGGCCGGTTTCGAGAGCATTCCTGACGGACAGTTGATTTTCAATAAGTTCATTCATCGTTGCGGTCGTCGCAATCCATCGCACCGCCGCGTCATTCACTGCGGCGACATGCAGCATCACGCCCTGCACTGTGTGTTCGATCAGCCACTGTCCGCCACCGGGACCTGACAG
>JAYTAK010000522.1:0-1658 GCA_043737515.1 Candidatus Kuenenia sp.
AGCGCAGCGCCGTTCCGGCAGCAGTGCAGCAATTGCCGGAACTGCGCTGCGCTTGGTCCGGCCTACAGACCTGACCCAAATTCTTAGTCCTTACAACGCACTGATCCCAGGAGTCTAAAGAGATGGCCTTCGCAATGCTACGATTCTGACAGAACTTGCGGAACTTGCAGAACTTGTTGTGCGCTCAGAATTCACCAATCACTTCCCCGCCGGATCGAGTTGAGAGCGAAAGAAAAGTCCTGTAGTCGATGCTGGTCGACAGGAATCGTACGGCTCCGTCACTCATCAGAAAGTGGTCGCCGCCGACGTGCCAGCTCCAGAAGCGGCGTTCGATGTTTGGCGTGTTGGGCGGATTGTCGGCCGGTGTCAAACCACGCTCGGCACTGATGTATTGCTCGCATTCGGTTCCGCCACAAATCGGCCAGCCCCAGTCGAGACCTTCCTCAATCCCCCGCTCGCCCAGCAGAAAAGTGTTGGACGTTCCATCCGTGATGTCGGCGATCCGCACGCGGCTGCTGGTGTAGAGCATGCCGTCTCCGTTGGCGATTCCGGCATAGGGACACCACGCGGCGCTCTCCTTGCTGCCGGCCACGCCGATGTAATTCGACGGGTACAACTTCCCCGTATCGTACGTGTTTGGTGACGGCCCGTTGGGACCACTCAGCAACTGCGTGCCGCCTCGTGGGTCGCTGGGACATGTGAGAATCGGAAGCAGCACAGAGGCTGCATCGGATCGACCAGCTGCCTGCTGCGCTATCAGAAACACCGCGCAGTCCGTCTGTGAAAAATCGATCGTGTTATACACCGACGTTTGTTCAAAATATGGAAGTGTATGGGTGACAAAGCCCCAGGCTAAACCAGTGCCTCTCAGACTGCCAGGCGGAAAGACCAGATGCGTATCATGATAATTGTGCAGTGCCAGGCCGAGTTGCTTGAGATTGTTCTTACACTGTGTCCGTCGAGCGGCCTCGCGTGCCTGCTGCACGGCGGGCAGTAACAGCCCGATCAGAATCGCGATGACGGCGATTACCACCAGCAGTTCAATCAGTGTAAAACCGCGTCGCGATCTCAGCATAAAGTTCCCCTTTGACCTGCATTCATTCTGCAACTGTTTCGGACGCTGGCTCCAGCGAGAAGTCGGTTTCGAACTCGACGCCTGCCTCAATGCGGCGCGTCACCTTCCATTCCTGCGGCACGACGACTTCGGCAGTTGCGCCCTTTTTGACTGTTGCAGGCAGTGATTCAATGACTACGTCATAGTCACCTGGAATTGGGCCTGTTTCGGACGTGAACTGATACTTGCCATTGTCGATGCCGGTCATCGCCATCGGCCCCGCTTCGACGGGACTGAAGCGAATTGCCCCGGTCACCGGCTGCCCCGCGACCGTTACGTTCCCCGAAAACGCCAGCCGATTCGTCGATTCACCGCAACCAGCCAGCACCAGAATCAAACCGCCGCTCAGGCACCCGACGAATCGCATCATCATGATCTTTCCCCAGAATTTTCGGCCAATTCCCGTGCAGAGTATGCCACTTTGGCGAATGCGAAGCAACCAAGCGCGATCAGGCGGCACGTCCGGGTGCGGTTTGCATCGGCTTGTTTAACCGCGGTCCCAGCGGGCCGCGATTGTGCTATTTGAGATTTCGTATTTGAGATT
>JAYTAK010000523.1:0-20565 GCA_043737515.1 Candidatus Kuenenia sp.
AAACGGAAGTTCACAAAAAGACGACTTGCTCAGCTTCCCAGATAATCGCTAACCTGTCTGCGCTAACTTCATTTTTGGGGTGCGGAATGTGAGTAGCTAAGTGGTTCAGCCTCATGCCAGCAGCGCGTCCATCACCAGCTTCAGATGAGTCGGAAGCCAGCGGATGGTCGTCGCCACGCCATGGCCGAGCAGACTCAGTTCAACCGGCTGACCGATCGTGGACAGGTCGCCACTGAGTTCGTAATCGACGAGCAGATTCATGCCGTCGCTGTGACACCGTGTTCCCATTTTCCAGCGAAAACACGCATCACGGACTCGCTTCGGCATGATGAATCGCGTGTCAATCCCGTGCTGAGGCTCAGGCAGACTGGCTTCCAGAAATGCGGTCAGATTCTGGTTGATTTTCCGCGTCGGCACGGTCGATACGTCTGTCCCGGCGATTGCAAACGCCTGCACCCAGTCGCCCCATTTGGCGCTCACCACATCCCCTGGCAGATGCGGCGGGAAGAGCGGTTTCGTGATCATTGGCGACTTTTCATCATAGGGGCGATGGAACGTGATATGGACCAGCTTTGCACAGCCGTCCGTGTCCCAGCCATAACGCACGGGCGTTTCAAATCCGGCGATGAAAACACGACTGGCCAGCGGATGCGGTGACGACTCGGATGCCAGATTTGTCCGGACCTCATCCCAGTGAGCCACTCCGTGCTGAGCTGCCGCATCGAAAAACTGTGCCACGCTGACTTTACGATTCGCCAGCAAATTGGTCAGCAGTGCGAACGCATTTCCGGCATGAGAATGTCCCCACAGCAGAACATTCTGATCCGGCAACAGCGGACGGACGAGCAACTGATGCAGCAAGCGCACCGCCAGATCGGCTCGGGCGAGATGATGGTTTTGTCCGGACCATGTCGGGCTCAGTAATTCCACCTGCGGGTCATCACCCACCAGTGCCTGAAATCGCTGGCGAAAAGGTTCAGGATAGTTGCCGACATCGCCGGTCAAAGACGACGTGAATGGTCGCGTCTTCGCAAGTGACGCCTCCGCCAGCCGATGCAGTTGCCGCGCCAGCAGAGGCACAGATTCCGCGACAGATGTCAGAGTGTCGGCAATTCCAAAAGGATCGTCCCCCATAAACGTCCCGTGGACCAGCACGACGCGGCCGATCCTGAGTGCCGTGTGGAGCTTCGAAAAATCGGTCTCCACGGCTTCATCCACATGCAGCATTCGCAGCACGGGTGTCAGTGCCGACTCGGTAGGATACGGTTGATGCTGAAAATGATTTTCAACAGGCATCACGAAGTCCTCGTTGAACTTAAAGTGCATCGACGCTCAGTAAAATCGTAACGAGTGCCCGCCATTCGCGTAACCGTGTCATAGCAAAATCTGCGATCATCCTGCCATCTCAAACTTTACGCAGTTCTGTGTCGCAGTCGATGGACTCAGCGACGCATGTGACAAAAGTAGCCATCACTCTCTGAGTGATGAAGGCGAGCCAGAAAACGCGAGCGTTTTCGGGTTGCGTCACTCAGAGAGTGACGTCTACTTTGATTTTTGCCACAGTACACCCCAGCTCCCAATTTGAAAGCAATGCGATAAACTCCTGCGACACGATGCCCTTGCCGGAATTTGTCTGGATCAATCATGACTCACGTTTCTTCGTTAATGCCGCTGGACGAATTCAATCTTCAACTGGAGGCGGACGTTCATCCTGGAGACTGGAAGAACCCGACTCCGTCGGGCCGATACAATCTCGTTGTGATCGGAGCTGGAACAGCCGGGCTCGTGACCGCAGCCGGAGCCGCTGGACTGGGAGCAAAGGTTGCATTGATCGAACGCAGTCTGATGGGCGGTGACTGCCTGAACGTCGGATGCGTGCCGTCAAAGGGCGTTATCAGTGCTGCGCGAGCAGCCGCAGCAGTGCGGAATGCGGGAGAGTTTGGCGTCAATGTTCCAGTCGGCGTCCAGGTTGATTTCGCCGCGGCCATGCGGCGGATGCGGCGACTGCGGGCGCGGATCAGTCCGAACGATTCCGCGAAACGCTTTCGTGATCTGGGTGTCGATGTGTACTTCGGAGACGCCCGCTTCATCAGTTCCGATACCATCGAAGTCGCCGGGGCAAAACTGAACTTCAAGCGTGCCGTCATCGCGACGGGCGCACGAGCTGCTGCCCCGCCGATTCCGGGGCTGGATGCTGTCGAGTATCTGACGAATGAAACGCTGTTCTCGCTCACTGAGTTGCCGCGCCGCCTGGGCGTCATCGGCGCTGGCCCGGTGGGCTGCGAAATGGCTCAGTCGTTTGCGCAGTTTGGTTCGGAAGTGTTTCTGGTTGAGTCCGAACACGGCATCCTGCCTCGCGAAGACCGAGATGCGGCCGAGATCGTGCAGCGCAGGATGATCCGCGATGGCGTCCGGCGGTTGTGCGATGGCAGGACCCTGGTGATCAAAAGCAGTGGCGGAATCCGACTCACAAATGAATCACTCGGATCGAGATATGACGAATCGGTCGATCAGTTGCTGATTGCCGTCGGCCGCACGCCGAACGTCGAAAATCTGAATCTGGAAGCGGTCGGCGTGGAGTATCATGGAAAGGGCGTCACCGTCAACGAACGCATGCAGACGACCAACCCCAGGATCTACGCCGCCGGGGATGTCTGTTCGTCGTATCAGTTCACGCACGCCGCCGATTTCATGGCGCGTATCGTGATCCAGAATGCGCTCTTCAAAGGACGAAAGAAATCCACATCGCTCGTGATTCCGTGGTGTACATACTCCAGCCCGGAACTTGCACATGTGGGCATGTATGAACACGAAGCGAAAGAACAAAACATTCCGGTCGATACCTACATCCAGAAGTTCCATGACGTGGACCGCGCTATCCTGGACGGCGAGGACGAAGGGTTCGTCAAGGTTCACGTGAAGAAGGGGACCGATAAGATTCTGGGGGCCACGATCGTCGCATCGCACGCCGGGGACATGATCTCCGAAATCTCGCTGGCGATGACGCATGGCCTTGGACTCGGCAAGATCGGCAGCACGATTCACCCGTATCCAACACAGGCCGAGGCCATTCGTAAGCTCGGCGATCAGTTCAGTCGCACACGGCTGACACCGCTCGTGAAATCGCTGTTCCGGAAATGGCTGGCGTGGACTCGATGAACAACTTGCAGCTTTAGTTCTGATGCAAGCGACCGTCATTTGGAGTGCGGCGACTTGTCGCCGCTTTGCCTTTCGGGATCAGTGGAATACCCTGAGGGAACGGATACACTCATCCGTTCGCCGTTAGGCAGGAAAAATTCCGCTCACAGTTTGATGGGGCCGTCGCATGTCACGCAACATCTATGCATTGCTGGTTGGAATCAATGACTATTCGCCAGCCGTTGGCAAGTTGACCGGATGCGTCAACGACGTCGATCATTTCCACAGCTACCTCACCGACAACTTTGACAAGTCGCGGCTGCGGATCGAAGTCCTGAAAGATGCCGATGCGACGCGACCCAACGTGATCGAGCAGTTCCGCTCGCACCTCAGCAAGGCCAAAGCGGACGATGTCGTGGTCTTCCAGTACTGCGGCCATGGCGCTCGCTGGAAATCGGCGAAGGCGTTTGAGCAGTTCTATCCCGATGGCATGGACGAAGGACTTGTCTGCTACGACAGCCGTGAACCCGGCGGATTTGATCTGGCTGACAAAGAACTGGCTGTGCTCCTTGCTGAGCTGGCGAAGAACGAGCCTCACATCGCGGTGATCCTGGACAGTTGCCATTCCGGTTCGGCCACACGCAGTGCCGATGATTTTAGCCTGGGAAGGTGTCGGCAGACTCATGAAGTCCTCAACGAACGGCCGCTGGACAGCTACGTCGATGGCTATTACGTCGCTCTGCAAGAACGCGGCGAGCGGCTGGAAATTCCGCCGAGCCCGCACATCCTGCTGGCCGCCTGTCAGCGAATTCAGAAAGCCTGGGAAGGCAAGGACCACAGTGGCGTCTTCACCAGCACGCTGCTGGACGTCCTGAAGAAATCCAGGTCTGATCTCGCCTATGCCGATCTGTTCGTACGCTGCCGATCAATGGTGCGCGAACGAGCCGACAATCAGGATCCACAGTTTGAGACGTACCGGGGTTTCAATGCGTACAGCGGATTTCTGGGCGGCGAACTGACTCGAAAAGGTCGCCGCTACAGCGTCTATTTCGCCGACGGTGCCTGGAAGGTGGACTGTGGTGCTCTGCATGGCTTGCCCAGCGATCCTGACAAAAGCACGGAACTTGCTCTTTACCGCGAGTCCAGCCCCACTCGTTTGGCCGGACTTGCCACGACGACTCAGGTGGGGCCCCAAAAGAGTGAACTGGAATTGGTGGATCTGAAATCTGATGAGGCGACTCGGTACGTCGCCGAAATCACCAGCCTCCCCGTCCCGCCGCTGCCGGTCTTTCTAAATGGCGAAGCAAAGGGCATCGCAACTCTTCAGACGGCGCTGAATGAATCCGACGATCAATCGTTTGGCATCACTTTGCTCGCTGAATCAGCAGCAGGCACGACCTATGAGCTGAATGCCGGGACCAATGGCCTTCAACTGCAATGGCGGGAAACAGGCAAGCTGATTCAGGGGACGACAGGAACTACTCGCGCTGCAACGGACTACATGTTCGGAATCCTGAAGCGAATTGCCGACTGGGAACGTGCTCTGAAACTGCAGAATCAATCCACAAAAATGGATCCGGACGACGTGCAGTTTCAGTTCTGTGAAGTGCTGGAGGACGACAAGCAGCATGTCTACGACAGCAATGAGATCACGCTCGACATCCGAAAGGAAGGCAAAGACTGGTCCGAAGTGCAGGGCAAATTCATTGCCAATAATCGAACGGCTCAGCCATTACACTTCGTGCTCATTCATCTGTCCGACGATTTTGGCATTTCGGTGCTCTACAAGGATCGAATCGAACCGGTCGAGCAGCCGTTTACGCTGCGTCCGATGGATGAAAGCATTGTCAACCTCTTTCTCGACGAGACGGACGGCGACGAAGTGGCCCACACGTTCAAACTGATCGTCAGCACGGAAGAAGTGGACGACTTTCTGTTGGGCCAGGATCCCCTGGAAATCGGCAAGATCTTAGACCCTCGCGCAACACGCGGTGCCAAAGGGTTGGCGTTCGGCAAGGCCCGAAAGAAACTGGTTCACAAGAACGACTGGTTCACCAAAGATCTTCGAATCCGCCTCGTCCGACAACTCGACCGCGTCTCTCCCAGAGACATGACGCTGGCGGGTGGTAAGATCAAGATCAAAGGCCATTCGTCCCTGAAAGCCGCCGTCAGTCTCAGCGGTGCGAAGTCCAGAACGCGCGACGCCGGAAGTGGTTCAGACTTCTTCCGCGGCCTCGAACGTCAGGGGATGGACCTGTTGAATTTCTCCGGCACTCGCGGCGACGTCCAGAACGTGCTGGAGCTGACCGATATCCAGAATCCCGAAGCCCTGAAAGACAACCCGCTGGAAATCGAATTGGACGTTAAACTGGAGGCGGACGAATTCATTCTGCCTCTCGTATTCGATGGTGAAGACATCTTGCTGACCGGAGATCCCTCGCAGGCTGACGACGGCACAACACACATCAGCCTCAGCCACATCCCGCTCATCGTGGATAAGAGTCGCAGCCTCGGGAGTGCCTTAAAACTCTACTTCTTCAAGACGTATCTCAAACGCGACAACGTCAACCAATTGTGCTGGATCGAGTACAAGGCCGACGGCTCATTCGTGCGGCATCGAAGCGAAGTGGCTGAAAAAGTCGCGGCGGCGAAAAACGTCCTGCTGCTGATCCACGGGATCATCGGCGACACCGACGGGATCGCTCAAGGTCTGTCGCTGGCCAAAGACGCAGATGGAAAAAGCGTCCATCAGAAATTCGACCTTGTGCTGACCTACGACTATGAAAACCTCAGCACGCCGATTTCGGAAACCGCCGTCAAGCTGAAGCAGCAACTCGCCGCCGCCGGGCTCCGCGAAAACGACGAAAAACGTCTGACGCTGCTCGTCCATTCGATGGGCGGCCTTGTCTCCCGCTGGTTCATCGAACGCGAAGGCGGCAACAAAGTCGTCGATCATCTGGTGATGTTCGGCACACCCAACGTCGGCTCGCCGTTTGGCGAGATCGATTCGGCTCGCCAGCTTTCGAGCATGTTGACCACGCTGGCAATCGCCACATTTCCCGGTTTCATGCCCTTTTGCGGAGCACTGGTCTACCTGCTGAACCGCTCCAAAAAGATCACCCCGACACTGGAACAGATGAATCCGACGTCCGAATTCATCAAGACGCTCAACACCAGCCCCGATCCCGGCGTGCCCTACACGATCGTGGCCGGCGACATCCGCGACTACAGAGAATCCGCTGATCAAATCATGGCCCGCCTTGTCGCCAAAGTCGGCACCGGCCTGATCTTCGACGCGCTCTATCAAAACGCCGGCCACGACATCGCCGTCAGCGACGACAGCATCCGCGGCATCGCCGACAACCGTACCCCGGCCCCCAAAAAACAGTTCGTGATCTGCCATCATCTGAATTATTTTGTGGCTGACGCGGGGCTGAAGGCGTTAGCAGAGTTCTTCTAACGTCTTTCCGGTTCAACGACAAATGAGTGCGAGGAAGAGGACCTGTGTTTAAACCGCGAATGGACGCGAATACACGCGAATAGCGGTAGTGATCCTGTGAGTGTTCGTTTCGAATACCTTTTCAACCGGTGCCAGCTCTGAAGTTATGGTACAAAACGCCTCATATTCTGGCGTTTTTGCTTTATTCGCGTTCATTCGCGTTCATTCGCGTTTCAGAACTGTTCTCCATCAATGCTTCCAAAGTTGTCGATGTCCCGGTCTCTACTCAATTCGTCTTCCTGGTCGTCACGGTTTACGAAATCAAATGAGGTGAAGTATGTATGAATTTACGTGCGAGCATTGCGACGGAACCGTCCGGACACGCGTCGTCGAGCGCGAAGCACTTCGGCACAAAGGCAACTTTGTAATTCTGGAGGACGTGCCGATTGGAGTTTGCGACAAATGCGGCAGCCGCTATTTCGACGCGTCCGTTCTCCTCCGCGTCGCGGAAATCGGTCGCGGAAACGTGCCGTCACAACGCACGATTGAAATACCGGTGGATCGATATGCACCGGCCTGAAGACCACGACGACGCGATTCCGGAGGTTTCGGCGAAGCATCTGTTTTCAGGGGAAGCAGATGATTATCTGGTGATCTTCGGCACTCCCAACGTCGGCTCGCCAACTTTCCAGCATGTTGACCACGCTGCCCATCGCCTGTTCCCCGGCTTCACGCCCTTCTGCAGAGCGCTGGTCTACCTGCTGAACCGATCCAAGAAAATCACTCCGACATTGGAACAGATGAATCCGGCATCTGAATTCATTAAAACTCTCAACACCAGCCCCGATCCCGGCGTGCCGTACACGATCGTGGCGGGCGACATCCGCGACTACAAAGAATCCGCCGATCAAATTATGGCCCGCCTTGTCGCCAAAGTCGGCACCGGCCTGATCTTCGACGCACTGTATCAAAACGCCGGCCACGACATCGCCGTCAGCGACGACAGCATCCGCGGCATCGCCGACAACCGCACCCCGGCCCCCAAAAAACAGTTCGTAATCTGCCATCATTTGAATTATTTCGTCGCCGAGGCCGGGCTGAACGCCATGGCGGACATCAACTGGTGAATCTGATTGAAGCTAAACCAGTTTCAGAATGAGAACCGGAGTTTTCGCACGTAGGGTGGGACAAGCGGCTGACAAGCCGCGCCGGCCCACCGTTCTTGAGTTGCGCACATGGTCGGCCTGCGATTCGCTGCGGAGCAGCGGCGTGAGGTAGCCTGCGGTGAAACCGCAGGTCATTGGCACACAAAACGCCTGAGCTGCGGAGCAGCGACATAGATTGCATCGCAGTTTTACGTCGCTGCTCCGCAGCCAATCGCATTGTCCTTCTTTTTCGACGAACCACCATTCAACGGATGCACCCGCAACGGCACGATGACGATCATCGACGTGACCGTCCGCAGGAATAGAGGTACAATAAAATGACTCGCCATGAAAAGTTAATCGACCGAATGAAGCACAGTCCGGGTAACATCCACTTCAGTCAGATCAAAGGTATCAGGCCATGAAAACGACACATGAATATCGCGGGTACGTGTTCACCGTGACGTACGAGGCGAAAGATCCGGCTTACGTTGTCGAATTCAGCGACATTTCAGACATCATTACAACCGGCGGAACGCTGGGCGAAGCCTTCAGCAATGCTTGCGAGTCGCTCGACCTGCACCTGGAAAGCCTGCAGAAGCTCGGCAAGCGAATTCCAAAACCGAAGCATCGCCTGGTTGTAGAGTCGGTCAGTTAACGATACTACATCCTGCAGTTTCCCGAATTACACTGTGCGATCCTCGACCCGCCCTGCTGAAACAGTCGGACGGGACAATGGCGGGCGTGCAGTGGTGATTATCCTTTAGTCGCGAACGTGCAAGAACTTCAGCGTTTCTGTTCACGGAGATCGATATGGCTGACAAAAACTCCAAGCCTGTTGTAGTTTTGATTTATGCCAATACGGGCTCGGCATTGAATTGTCTCAAGCCAGAGACAGACACCATCGCAGCCCATTTAAAGGATTCAGGGCTTTGCGACGTCAGGCTTGTACCCGCCGCAACGCTGTCAGATGTGGTTACTGCGATCACCGACCCTGAGCTTCAACACCGGGTTGCCATCGTCCACTACGCCGGACACGCGAATGGTCAGGGAATCCAGCTGCAAAGCAGCAACTCCGCCACGCAGGGCGAAACTGCTTATATGCGAGGCCTTGCGGAAGTGCTCAAGCAGCAGCCGTACCTGCGATTGCTGTTCATCAACGGTTGTGCTTCGCGTGAGCAAGTGCTGGAACTGACTCAGGCCGGAATTCCTCTGGTGATCGCGACAAATCGAGGCATCGACGACAAAGCCGCGCGAGATTTCGCAGAGTTTTTCTATCGAACTCTTGGGCAGCAGCGATCAATCATTGAGGCGTTTCAAGTTGCTGTTGGATCACTCCAGGCTGGTGCCGGGACCAATGTTCGCAGCGTATATTTCGGTGAATTCAAGAATTCAACCGCAGCGCAAAACAACGAATGGCCCTGGGAACTTCACGGTCCGGACGTTGATCGCCATTGGTCTCTACGGGACCCTTACTATCGTGGCACCGGCCCACGCTGGGATCATACGAAGTTTGCGTTCAATCCGGAATCACCGTATCTTGGCCTGCGTTATTTCGAAGAGGAAGATAGTTCCCGATTCTTTGGACGCGACGATTTAGTCCAAACATTGCTCAAAGCAAGTGAGTCGGCTCCTTTGCTCTTCGTGATCGGAGCATCCGGGACGGGAAAATCATCCGTTGTTCGGGCAGGCATGATTCCTCACTGGAACAAGAAACATCGCGGTGCGTCCCGAGGTCGGGCGTTTGTTTTCACGCCTCAGGATGATCCGTTCGAGCAATTATCGACCACTCTGGCCGCTGTTGACACGTTTGATCGCCAGCAGATTCGTAGCGTCCGCGAGGCTCCGTCACGGACTGCACTTCGCGACGCAGTCAAGACATTGGGTCAAGGTGAACCATGGCTCATTTTCGTGGACCAATTTGAGCAGATCTTTACCCGGACAACCGACCAGAAGAAACGAGCTGACTTTCTCGATGCGATTGCCGATCTCGCGAAGTCTGAACATCCGAACGTCTGCCTGGTTCTCGCCATGCGAGACGATTTCTTCCCGCAGCTTCGGGACTATCCGGAGCTGTTTCCTTTGACGGACAAGCACTGTTTCCGTGTAGCTGCGTTGAGCCGTGCTGCATTGCAGGAAGTGATCGAACGCCCAGCGGCTGAGAATGGAGTCACGTTTCAGCCAGGACTGGTGGGTAATATCATTGACGCCATCGACCGTCAACCCGGAGCCCTGCCACTGCTGCAGTATGCATTGGACGCACTGTGGAAGGCGGACGATCTGTCTGAACGGCTGCTGAATGAGACCACTTACACCGCGCTTGGTGGCGTGACGGGATCTCTGGGACGTCGCCTTCAGGAAATGTATGACCATCAGGATCTGGCTGGGAAGGATCACTTTCGCTGGATGATGCTGAAACTCGTGACTTACGACGAAGGTGCCACGGGAAGCACTGTGGTGTCGCGATTGGCCCCAAAGTCCGAGTTTGTCGGCAAACAGGCAGAGCTCCTGGATCAGTTGATCGCCCAGGGCTTGGTGGTTTCATCTGGCACATCGACTCCCTCCGTGCAGCTTGGCCACGAGAAAATCATTGAAGCGTGGCAGGAATTTACCAAATGGACAGAAGAATGCCGCGAAGCCAACACCGTTCGGCAACAACTCAGCAAAGCAGCGAGCGAATGGGCCGAGCTAGCGGCACAAAACAAAAAGCAAAAGACCACTCGGGCACTGTGGCAGGGATCACAGCTGGGAAAAGCCCTTGAACTCCGGCAACGTGGCGACTTCGACCAGTTAGGAGGCTTGGACTCCAATGACAAACGATTTCTTGATGCCAGTCACACCCGAAGTCAGAGGATGATTCGCGGACTTCAATGGGCCATTGGAATCGCACTGATGCTGATGATGGCTGCGTTAGGGCTGGGAAGCTTTGGCTGGTGGAGTTACGGAAAAGCAGAAACAGCAAGAAAAGAACTACTGACCACGAATACGAAGTTGACATCGAAGACGAAAGAAGCTGAAGACAATGCGAGAGAAGCGCTCCGCCAGTCGGCCAGTCTTTATTGGCGACATGCAGTCACGGCTCGGGATCAAGAATTGCCCGTTATGGCTGCATTCAATTTTCTCGCTGCAGCCGAGGGGTTGAGGAAAGCCGGTGACGAAATTCCGCGTCGCAACAATGAACTCGCAGCACAGTTTGCGACATCAAGTTTGATTCGATCCTTTCCGCATGACGCTTACGTCAACGAGGTGCGCGTCAGTCGAACTGAGTCGCGAGTTCTGTCCACGGGCAGTGATGGCCAGGTGAAGTTGTGGGATGTGACAAATCCCGAACCGCTTCAGATATGGAAACATGGCGAAGGTGTCAGAGACGCTATTTTTTCACAGGACGAGGCACGGGTCCTCTCATGGAGTCAAAATTCATCCGGCGATGGGCATTTGACGGTGTGGGATGTCAATAAAGCACAACCGCTTCAAGTATGGGAAAATCAGCGATTTATCCAGGACGCTGTGTTCACACGTAACGCGAGGAGCGTGCTTTGCCGGTGTGGCGATACCTTGAAATTGTGGGACGTTGGAAACACCGAACCGGTTATGGTTTGGAAGCATGACACTGAAGTTCGCGGTGCCGAGTTTACACACGACGAGTCACGGATCATTATGTGGACTGGCAGGTCAACCCTTCCAATAAGTCCTGGTGAAGTGAAGTTGCTGGACGTATCGAAATCTCTACCTCTCCAAGTCTTCAAACATAACGATGCTGTCAACGACGCAGTGTTCAATCGCGACGAGTCACGAGTTCTGTCCTGGAGTAGTGATGGCGATGTGAAGTTGTGGGATGTGAATAAATCCGAACCGCTCAAGGTGTGGAAGCACGACGGTAGTGTGAACGGTGCTGTGTTCACTCGAGACGAGTCCCGCGTTCTCAGTTGGAGTGGCAGCGATGGTGTGGTGAAGTTATGGGATGCATCGAAAGCCGAACCGATCCAGGCG
Organism: Candidatus Kuenenia sp.; assembly: GCA_043737515.1. GTDB lineage: Bacteria > Planctomycetota > Planctomycetia > Planctomycetales > Planctomycetaceae > SXXK01. Next base: position 11,713 of record JAYTAK010000523.1, read on the forward strand.
TGGAAGCACAAAGGCGGTGTCCTCGGTGCCGCGTTGACTCGCGACGAGTCGCACGTCCTCGCCTGGAGTGGAGAATTTGGTGCTGGTGAAGTGAAATTGTGGGACGTGTCGAAAGCCGAACCCGTCCAGGCGTGGAAGCATGACGGCTTGATCCTCGGTGCGATGTTCACTCGCGACGAGTCCCGAGTACTCGCTCGGAGCGACGATGGTGTCGTGAAGTTGTGGGACGTGACAAAAGCCGAACCGATTCAAGTGTGGAAGCCCGGACGCGGCGGCACTCATGTGAGGAAGCAAGGACTAAGTGCCACTCAGGAGTGGAAGCAAGGACTTAGTGCCATCAGTGCAGTTTTCACGCGAGACGAGACTTGCGTTCTCACATGGGGGTATGACGCGATACATTTATGGGATGTTACAAAAGCCGAACCGATCCAGGTATGGAAGCCTGGTGCGATGCATGCGGTCTTAACGCGCGACGAGTCCCACATCCTGACCTGGTCACCGATCAAGTTGTGGCGTTTGACGAACGTCGCACCGCCACAGGGGTGGCAGCATGAAAGTGCCGTCAACGGTTTGGTATTCGCACGCGACACTTCCCGCGTTGTCACGTGGGGTACCGATGGCACTGTGAAGTTGTGGGACTCGACGAAAGCTGAACCACTTCAGGTGTGGAAGCACGACGGTGGTGTATACGGTGCCGTGTTCACTCGCAACGATTCCAGTGTTCTCACCTGGGGAAATAGCGCGATAAAATTGTGGGATGTGAACAGAACGGAACCACTCAAGGTGTGGAACCATGACGGTGGCGACTCCGGTGGTGAATTTTCAATCGACGGATCGCGCTTCCTTACCATAAGTGGTAATGACGTGACGTTGTGGGACGTGTCGAAAGCCGAACCGCTCCAAGTGTGGCACCACCATCAGGGTAGCGTCCTCGGTGCAGTGTTGACACGGGATGGATCTCGCACCGTCACATGGAGTAACGTTGGTGCTGTGAAGTTGTGGGATGCGACCGAATCCAGACCACTCCAGGAGTGGCGGCATAAGCGTGGTGTCCTCGGTGCGGTGTTCGCGCAGGACGAGTCGAGCGTACTCGCCTGGAGTGGAGAACACGGTGTAGGAGAAGTGAAATTGTGGGACGTTACGAAATCCGAACCGCTAAGGGTTTGGGAGGACAACCGTGGTGTCCTCGGTGCGGTGCTCACGCGGGACGAATCCAGATTCATGACCTGGAATAATGATCGAACGCTGAAGTTGTGGGACATAACTAAAGCCGACCCCCTGAAAGTCTGGCAAAGTGACTTCGAAATCTACGGTGCGGTGTTCACTCGTGACGCATCCCGCGTACTCGCTTGGAGTGGCAACTACAATGGACCTGGTGAACTGACTTTGCGGGATGTAACGACCTCCGAACCGCTCCAAGTATGGACGCACATCAGCCGCGTCAATGGTGCGGTGTTCATGCGCGACGAGTCCCGTGTCCTTGCCTACAGTGGAGAATTCGGCGAATGTGAAGTAAAAATGTGGGACGTGTCGAAAGCAGAGCCACTCCATGTTTGGAACGACGACGATCTCCGCCGTGTGATGTTCGACGAGTCCCGTGTCCTCGCTTGGAGTGGAGATGGCGCAGTGCGGGCTTGGAATGCTGCGTTGCAAGATGCGGAGCTCACGCCAAATGAGCGAATTGTAGAACTCAAGATCCGTAGTGCCACTCGACTCAACTCCTTGGGACAGATTGTCCCACTGAAATCGACCGAATGGATTACCCTCCTACGGTCTCCTGAATACGCGTCGATTCAAGTAAAACAGAAATCCGCTGAGAGCAGTGGCCCCGCAAATTCCGATTCAATGACAAATGAAGTGCGTGGCAGAAAATAGGATCATCGAAGGGTCCATTCTACATTGATGTGAATAGTAGAACGTCCCATCTTGCGATTCCGCCATTTTGGGATTCCCGCGATGGTGCTGTCTCCAAGAATCCAGATGAAGCCGACGTCGAACTCTATTTGCTTTTCAGATACTCTCGAAACGATTTCAAGCGTGGCAGCGATTCAAGATCCTTGCTGCGACCGGAGGCTTCTTTGCTGGCAATGATGTCGTCAATGCCACACACCGGAAACCCTTCCATTTCAACTCGTCGCCGCCACGCATCCTGAAAGCTTTTGATTCCGTCAGGCGCAAAGATCAGATCCAGATCGAACGGGCAGTTCTTGAGCTGAATGAAGTCCTTGCCTCGCTCAATTTCCGCCGATTCTGCACTCGACAATGTGAAACCCAGTTTTCAAACGCGGTCATATCCCAGCCAGTCTGGTAGATGCACTTCGCACCACTGCCGATAGTCGTCCAAGGTTTCGAAAAGATAGAAAGTCAAGTACCATGCATCGAAGCGAGGGGCATTATCAAAACTCCGGCCACGACAGCGACGACAGCATCCGCAGCATCGCCGCCGACCGGACCCAGCCCCGAAAAAGCAGTACGAAATCTGTCATCACCTGAATTATTTCGTGGCCAAGGCCGGATTGAACGCAAAGACAATCGTCCAGTGGTAGACTGTCTCCATGGAATTTCTGGATTTTGAATTGCGAATTAGCAAGAGCGATGGCGGCTACGCCGTCACGGTCGTACATTCCCCGATGGGCGAAGCGACCGCGACGATGCGTTTGCCGTTCAACGATTCGGAACGCAGAAGTCGCCTGCAAGTGATAGGGAGCGTTCGCGGCGCAGGCACCCAAACACGAAAAGGTCTCGATGCTCAGCGAGCCGTGAATTTCGGGCAAGCGATTGGGGTCAAGCCACGCGACACAGTGAAAGATTTTGGTCGCGAACTTTTTGAAGCTTTGCTGCCTTCGGAAATCCGTAGCTGCTATCGCAGCAGCCGAAATAAGGCGCGGGAGCAAAACAAAGGTCTGCGATTGCAATTACGTATTGAACCTCCCGAGCTAGCCACTCTTCCCTGGGAATACCTTTATGACGAAACGAATGGTGACTTCATCTGCTTGGCGAAGGAAACGCCACTCATCCGTTACATGGAACTGGCTCAGCCTCCAAAACCATTGACCATTCAGCCACCGCTGCGCATTCTCGGCATGGTTGCCAGCCCGATCGACCTGCGAGCCTTGGACGTAGAGTTGGAAAAGCGGCAGATGGCCGAAGCAATTCAACATTTGCAGGACAAGGGGCAAGTCTCACTAACGTGGCTCGAAGGCCCAACATGGCGCGATTTGCAAAAGGCGATGCGCGGCGGCCCTTGGCACGTTTTTCATTTCATTGGGCACGGCGACTTCGATGTGTCGGAACAGGAAGGCCTGATCGCACTGGCCGATGAACACGGTAAAACGAATCTGTTGTCCGCTACGCAGTTGGGTCGCTTGCTCGCCAGTCATGCTTCCATGCGGTTGGTGGTCTTGAACTCGTGCGAAGGTGCGCGAGCCAGCGAATCGGACCTTTTCTCGAGCACTGGGGCAGTCCTGGCGCGACTGGGAATTCCGGCCGTTGTCTCCATGCAATATGAAATCTCCGATCGGGCCGCCTTGGAATTTTCCCGCATGTTCTACGACACCTTGGCTGAAGGTCTGTCGGTACATGAAGCAGTAACTGAGGCCCGCATCGCGATCAGCATGACAATACGTGAATCGTTCGAGTGGGGTACACCGGTCCTCCACATGCGTGCATCCGACGGCCATCTTTTTGACATCAATGTTGCCCGCGCGATCTTCCCAGAGACGACGGAAGCATCGCCCCAGAAGCCGCAGCCACCACCATCCGTTGCGACCGCAGAAAGGGCTGTTCAATCATTGATGCTGGTATCCCCAACGGACGAGACTCAACGCGGCCTGTCAATTCTCCTGCGCAAAGTCAAGCAGTTTTGGATTGAGGGCGTATTGGACAATTCGTTGAGGGATTCCGGGCTGATCGATCTGGGTTTGGACACGCTGCCCGAGATGGTCGAAAGTCCTTGGGGCAGCACGCCCGTCGATCCTCGCCAGCCGATTGCCACCATTTGTGATGAACTGGGCGGTTCGTTCCTGATTCTCGGAGTTCCCGGAGCGGGGAAGACCACGATCATGTTGACGCTGGTTCGTGAATTGATTTCCCAAGCCGAGAAAGATCCGAGTCGTCTGATTCCAGTCGTCGCGAACCTCACGTCATGGACCGGCAGCAACCAAAGGCTGGTCGATTGGATGGTCAGCGAACTGGGGACCAAGTACGGAATCCCAAAGAGAATTGGGCGGATCTGGCTCCAGCAGAGCCGGCTGCGGCTCTTCCTAGACGGGCTGGACGAGGTGAGCGCCGATCGCCGAGCCGGCTGCGTCCAGGCCATCAACACATTCACTCAGGAAGCGAGCCTGATGAGTGTTGTCGTGTGTTGCCGCTTCAATGAGTACATTGAACTCCCCGTGCGTCTAATGCTCAATGGTGCCATCCGCCTGCGGACACTGTCGCGCGATCAAATCGCTTCCCATCTGACCAGGGCTGGGACTCGTTTGCAGGCTTTGCAGTCGCTATTGCAGCGAGATTCGTCGCTCCAGGTGCTGGCGCAGACACCCTTCATGTTGAGCATGATGATCCGCACCTACCAGGATTTGCCACATGGCGAATTGGCCAGCGGACAGTTCGCGACGATTGAAGCCCGCAAACGGCAACTGATGGATGGCTACGTCCAGCGTCAGTTTCGAAGGGCAGTGACAGGAGGAACGGGTGGCTAATCGAACGGACAACAACGCGCCGCCCTATACGGAGGCACAAACCAAGGCTTGGCTCTCCTGGCTGGCGCGGGGTATGCAACAGCATGAGCAGACGGTATTCATGCTCGAATTGCTCCAGCCAAGTTGGTTGACCACATCCAAGGAACGCGCAGTCTACACGCTTAGTTCCCGTATATTGACTGGCGTGCTGTACGGACTGATTCTTGGGACAATTGTCGCGTGTTTCTCCGCGTCGATTGTCGTGATTGTTAGACCCCTTATGTTTGGATTCATTTTGGGACTGAGTGTCGGACTCTTTGATGCGCTCCGGTTTATGCTCGAGGGCGTACAAACGAGTCCGCGACCTGGACCAAAGCGTTGGCAGCATCTAAAGCGTTTCTTGATCAACGAATGGTTTCTCATTGTCCCCGTCGCTTTCATTTGGTTTTTAGCGATGGATTTGGATTTGTTGGAGGATTCAGGTTTTTGGGTTTTCATTGCGTTTTTCGTGGTCGCAGGGGTCAGACGAACAAGTCATCGGAGCCTGGCGACTGATATTCAGAGCGTGGAGACCCTGACTTGGTCATGGGCGCACTTCTGGAAAGGTGGTATATTGTTCGGCTGTATTGTCGGTATGATCGTTGGACTATTGTTGGCCATTGTGCTTCGCGAGATTTCGGCGATGTTGGGTACTGATGTTGATTTGCTGGATGTCGCAGGGCCCGCGCTAATAGGCGCCGCAATTTGCGGCGTGATCGGTGGGCTAGTTCTTGGCGGCGTGGCGGGCCTTAGGCCCGGTGTAATCGACATGAAAACGGCACCTAACCAGGGCATGAACCTCTCAACTCGATGGGCGTGTTTTAGCGGGCTTGTCTTCGGGCTGGTTGTCACGTTGATTTTCGAATTCGTATTCTACCTATCTGGAGGAGGGTTCGTCGTTGGACTGCTCGCTGGGGTAATTGTCTGGCCGATGTCTGCTCTGTACTTCGGATTGTGGTTCGGGGGTCTGGATGTAATCCAGCACTACTTGCTCCGCCTGATGCTTGACATTCGAGGCCACGCACCGCTGAACTACGTCCGCTTCCTCGATTACGCTGCCCACGACCTCAACTTTCTCCAGAAGGTCGGCGGAGGTTACGTTTTCATCCACCGAATACTGCTCGAACACTTCGCCGCCATGGACAACGAAGCAAAGTCCAATCCTCAAGACACTCCGGCACTCACCGCCCAAACCCCCTTCGATCCTGTCTCAGGCATATAGGATCGATATGTGCCCGTGGAATCACATAGGGGGACATTCTACTTTGACGTGAAAAGTGGCAGCGATTCCAGATCCTTGCTGGGACCGGCCGCTTCTTTGCTGGCAATGATGTCATCAATGCCACACACCGGAAACCCTTCAACTTCAACTCGTCGCCGCCATGCATCCTGAAAGCTCTCGATCCCGTCAGGCGCAAAGATCAGATCCAGATCGAACGGGCCGTGGCTGAGTTGAATGTCCGCGACCCATGTTCAAAGTCGGGATTCAGGAACACATACGACAGAAAAATGCGTGACAGAAAAATGAATCGCAGAAAGACAACGATTTTCTGCGGCTTGAATCCCTAGCGGCGTGGCGGCTTTGCGTGAAATCTCGTTGCCTGACGCAAAGCCGCAAAGAGAGTCGCAAGGTTACGGGACCCGATGACAGGCAATGTTCCAGCCACGTGATCCAGAACATCGAACAGTAATGATTGCCGTTACTTTATACGCCAAACAAAGTCTCCCCATGCTGGGACACCAGAGGCGTGAAAGAAAATAGCCATAAAATGGCCAAGCATAGATCACAAACAGTTGACTCAATGGCCGATACTGGCGTAGAGTCCTTGCACAGGGAGCACAGAAGATGGCGAAAAAGACGATGACATTGAACCTGACGGACGAGGAAATGGGTGTGCTGGAAGATTTGGCACGCAAGAAGGATCTTTCCAAGACGGGCGTCGTCAGGCAAGCGCTGCGTTTGTATCAGATGGTGGACCTGCGACTGCGGGATGGTGAAAAGTTGATTTTTGAAGATGAAAAGAAGAACAAGAAGTCGGAGGTCGTCGTGCTGTGAATACAGAGCCGATTCAGATTGTCCGACGATCGGACGGAAGCCTGGTGAACGCTCAACTATTGAGCAATCTCAAGGCGACGGACCTTTTGATGGTTGAGCGTCAGTGGGAAGCTGCGCGACAGTCTGTACATCAACGATTGCTGGGTTCCACCATAGACCGGCGACGTTGGCCGCAAAGCCTGCACTGGGACTGGAAGAGCAAGGCTCAATTGCTCGGGCAGCTTGCCATCGGCGGTTACGGCATTGTAGAGTCGGGCGAGTGGCAAGCTGTCTGTCTCGTAGATTGCGTCAGTTACCACTGTCGCTTGTCGGGGCAGTTTGGCAAGCCGTTGGTGTATCTGGATTTTATTGAAACCGCGCCTTGGAATTGGAACATTCCGGAGCTTGGGCAGAACGGAACGTACGGTGCTTGCGGAATGATTCTGTTTGACCGTGTTGTCGAACGGAGTATCGACGAAGGCTTTCGGGGCCGTGTGGGACTGCATGCGTTGCCGCAGGCAGAAGCCTTTTATCAGGATAAGTGTGGAATGACTCCACTGGGAAAGGATGCGTCCAAACAGGACTTGATGTACTTTGAGAAGTTTTAGTGACTTGGCGGACTGCAAGCGGGAGGTGCAGCTCGATGACTAATAGCGTAGCAAGAACGAATCGGAATAATCCTGACTGGCTGCGAAAGGCGGCTCTGGCTGAGGCTGAGCATAATTCAGTGTCCGTGGGCGGCCTTGCGGTGCGTCTTGGAGTTCTGCAGCCTGGTGAACTTCGGCCAAGTGTTTTCGCACAATTTGTAGAGTTTGGACGTCGTCGCTTGCGGCTGACTTTGGAAGAACTGGCGGCTCAGGCGGACGTGGACATTGAGGAGCTTGTCCTGATTGAACGCGGTGAGTGCGCCACCCCAGGTGCTCGAACAGTACACAATCTGGCGCAGGTATTTCGTTTACCTGCTGGCGCGGTTGCTGAGGTCGCAGGTTTGGTTCGAGTGCGGAATAAGCGACTCGATCACGCTGCTTATCGCTTTGCAGCTCGTTCAGAACCAACGGCAATGCTCACGGTAGAGGAAGAACAGGCCTATCAGGAATTTGTGAAGGTGATTGTCGAATCATCTGTATCGGAGTAAACGAATGTACGGAACCGGAGTCCGGGAGCGTGGAAAATCAAGAGGGAAAATCAAAGGGACATTCTACTTTGATGTGATGAGTAGAACATTCCATCTTGCGATCCCGCCATTTTGGGATTCCCGCGATGGTGCAGTTTCCAGGGATCCAGATGAAGACGGCGTCGAACTCTACTTGCTTTTCAGGTACTCTCGAAACGACTTCAAGCGTGGCAGCGATTCCAGATCCTTGCTGCGGCCGGCCGCTTTTTTACGGGCAATGATGTCATCAATGCCACACACCGGAAACCCTTCAACGTCAACTCGTCGCCGCCATGCATCCTGAAAGCTTTTGATTCCGTCGGGCGCAAAGATCAGGTCCAGATCGAACGGGCCGTTCTTCAGTTGAATGAAGTCCTTGCCCCGTTCGATTTCCGCCGATTCCGCATCGGACAATGTGAAACCCCGAATTCAAACGCGGTCATATCCCAGCCAGTCTGGTAGATTCTCTTCGCACCACTGCCGATAGTCGTCCAAGGTTTCGAAAAGATAGAAAGTCAAGTACCATGCATCGAAGCGAGGGGCATTATCAAAACGCTGGTCACGAATCGCCGTCAGCGATATCAGCATCCGTGGCGTCGCCGATGACTTGCCGTGTGCTCCGGCGCGAAGTGCGTCGCTGAGGACATGTTCGATAGTTCGCCTGAGCGTGGCTTGTGGCTCGCGACATTCAATCGACACGAGCGCATCGAAGGACTGCTTCCAGCGCCTGCGTCATAGTCCAACTTGCTTGCGATTGAGGCCAACCTGTGTGGCAATCTCATCGTTTCGAAGCCGCTCATACGACAGCAGAATGATTCTCGCACGCTGAATCAGACGCAAGCTAATGGTTTTGAAGTTGCGCTTTTCGGCTGGAAATCGTACTCGTACTCAATGAAATGGTACTCGTACTCATACTCGAATCGTGTTCATCGAGTACGAGTACG
>JAYTAK010000524.1:0-3964 GCA_043737515.1 Candidatus Kuenenia sp.
TGTCGAACTACTGTCGGCCACAGGATTTCTGCGGATGGCTCCGGACATTACACAGACCGACGACACGCTCATGGACCGCAATCAGGCGGTCGCGGAGACTCTGAAAGTTGTCGCCACCAGCACGCTGGGACTCACCGTCGGCTGCGCGCAATGTCATGATCATCGTTACGACCCGATTACGATTGAAGACTATTATCGGTTTCGTTCAATCTTCGATCCGGCGTTTCCACTGCCGACATGGAAGAAGCCGACTGAACGCCTGACCGACCTGACTGATGACACTTGCCGCGCTGAGATCGCACGCATCGAAGCCGAAGCAGTGGCACAGGAAGAAGACATCCGCAGTCGTCGCCGCGAGCACTGCCGCATGATTCAGGACAAGGCCATCAACAATGCTCCGGAAGACGTACGGGGCGCATTGCGGGCAGCGGTCACCACTGAGGCAGAAAAACAAACGCCAGAGCAAAAAAGTCTCCTGGATCAATACCCGACAGTTCGCTCAATCGAATGGATCATCGGCCAGTTGATCGAGTACGACATGCCAGCGTATCGGAAGTTTGAGGAAGAAGAGAAGAAGGTCGCGGAAGTCCGCAAGACGAAGCCGTCGCCTCGGATGGTGATGACCGTGCAGGAATCCGCGGCAACGATCCCGGCCAGCACAGTATTTTTTCGCGGCGATCCGCAGCAGCCAGCGAAGCCGGTAACTCCCGGCGAAATTCATGTGCTGACCGTGGGGCGGCAGTCGCCAGTGATCGCCGAGAAAACAGAGGGGCTCAGCACCACGGGCCGCCGACTGGCATACGCTCGGCAATTGACCGACGGGACGCATCCGCTGACAGCGCGAGTTGCCGTCAATCGCATGTGGCGGCATCACTTTGGCCGTGGACTCGTGCCAACGACCGCCGACTTTGGGTCCGCGGGAGAGAAGCCGACGCATCCGGAACTACTCGACTGGCTCGCCGATGACTTCGTTCGCAACGGATGGAGAGTTAAACGCTTCCACAAACAGATTGTCATGTCAACCGCGTATCGCCAGACGTCACAGCGGAACGAAACGCTGGATCGCATCGATCCGGACAATTTGCTGCTGGGTCGCATGAACCTGCAGCGTCTCGAGGCAGAAGCCATTCGCGACGCGATCATAGCCGTTGCAGGTCGCATTAACCTCCAGGTCGCCGGGGAGAGCGTGCCTGTCAGCGAAGACGGTGAAGGCAAAGCCGTGATCGGTCGTCGGATTTTGAGGGACGGATTGTATTCGAACACAGAGTCTGTCGGCGATCAGGAATTTCGCCGCAGCGTTTATCTGAGTTCTCCACGGGCACTGCCGCTGAACATGCTCGACACCTTTGACCTGCCGATGATGTCGCCCAACTGTGCTCAAAGAACATCGTCCACCGCAGCTCCACAGGCATTGTGGTTTTTGAATGATGAGAGCATTGTCCAGTTGTCGGATGCGACGGCTGAACAGGTTTTCGCTCTGAACCTGCCGGATCCGGAGTCGCGGCTGGCTGAAGTGTTCCTGCGGCTCTTTGCTGCACGCCCTGATGCCGATGAAGTGCAGTTTTGTCTGAGCTATCTCATGGAGCAGGCGGAGATCTTTCGATCTGATCCTGAGAGCACGTGGCAGGAAAATGTCGCTAAGAATCCTCACGCTCCGGATGTGCGTGCATTCTCCAGTCTGTGCCAGATGCTGATGGCTTCGAATCGATTTTTGTACCGGGATTAGGCCATGCCCAATAACCTCTGTTCTCGCCGACATCTTTTGCAGTCCTCTGCGTTTGGGCTCGGTACACTCGGTGCCGCCTGGCTGATGAAGCAGGACGGACTGTTGGCTCAGGAAACCGGTGCGCCGCCGAAACCGCCACTGGAGCCGCTGCACTTTGATCTGCTGCCGAAACAACCGCCGCGTCCGGCGCGGGCGAAGGCCATGATCTCGATGTTTATGATTGGAGGCCCCAGTCAGATCGATTTATTTGATCCAAAGCCGGAGCTGACGAAGCGCAACGGCCAGAACTTTGAGGGCGACCTGAAATTTGACAACGCGGCTCAGGCCAGCCGTCAGATCATGGGGCCCGCATGGCGATTTCGTCCGCGCGGAGAATGCGGCATGGAGCTGTCGGACCTCGTCCCGCATCTCGCGACGATTGCGGATGAGATTACGCTGATTCGTTCGATGCATTCCGCAGTCAATAATCATCTGCCGGGCATGTACGCCTTGAATACCGGCGCGGGTGTCGGCGGAAGAGCGACGCTCGGAAGCTGGCTGACACATGCGCTCGGCAGCGCATCGCAGCAACTGCCCGCATTTGTGGCACTGACGCATCCGTCCGGATTGCCGTTGATTGGTGGCGAAAACTGGACGAGCGGCAATCTGCCGTCGATTTATCAGGGCACCGTCGTGCGTCCGAAGGAACCGCGTATTCTGAATCTCGATCCGCCCGCCCGATTGCAGGGAGCAACTCAGGCGAAGCAACTGGAATTTCTGCGGCGTATGAATCAGAAACATCAGCAGCAGCATCCGGGCGAATCTGATCTGGACGCCCGCATCGCGAGCTACGAACTTGCCGCGCGAATGCAGTTGTCGGCGAATGAAGCGTTTGATCTTTCGCAGGAGACGGAAGCGACACACAAAATGTACGGCATCGATCAGGACGTCACGCGCGACTACGGCACGCGCTGCCTGATCGCTCGGCGCTTAGTGGAACGAGGTGTACGCTTCGTGCAGATCTTTAATAACGGCCAAAGCTGGGATCATCATTCGTCGATTTTGACGGAGCTTCCGAACCGTTGTCGAGAAATCGATCAGCCTGCCGCCGCACTGGTGACTGATCTCAAACAACGCGGATTGCTCGATGAGACGCTCGTCCACTGGGGCGGCGAAATGGGACGCCTGCCGGTGATTCAGATTCCAGTCGGACAGGACGGTCGCAACCACGTCGGGCGCGACCATAACACGTTCGGTTTCAGCATGTGGGCTGCCGGCGGTGGACTTAAGAAAGGCCATGTCCACGGGGCGACCGACGAGTTTTCACACCACGCCGTCGAAGACATCGTGCAGCACTACGACTGGCTCGCCACCGTGCTGCACCTTTTCGGCCTCGACCATTCAACCTTACACTTTCAGGCCGGCACCCGCCGCATTGCACTGGTGGAAAGCGCTGATGCTAAACCCGTGCATAAGATCATCGCATGAACGAATCCATGGCCCGTTCTCCCTGGTGGAGTCACTTGCTGTTCGTGGCCGTTGGGCTGGGGTTGTGGTTCTGGACTCAGAATCTGATCGGCGAACAGCACCACGAAAAAGGCACGATCGGCGACACGGTCCATGTTGTCCTTGCCTCGCCAAATCTCTACCTGCAGACTCATCGTTCTGCCGCCAGTACTCTGTTGATCACCAGTTCGGCCGTGATTGACGCATTGGGGATCTTTCTGCTGCTGCGGGCTGTCTTTGGTCCGACATTGCGGCCATTCCTCGGCTTGCTGTTGCTGTTTGGGATGAGGCAGATTTGTCAGATGCTGACGACACTCGATCCTCCCGTCGGCATGGTCTGGCACGATCCGGGATTTCCCTCGCTGTTGGTGACGTATCATGTGGCGACGGATTTCTTCTTTTCCGGACACACCGGGATCGCCGTGCTGGGGGCCGTCGAGCTGGCACGTTTGGGAGGCCGGCGCTGGCTGTACGTCGGCGTTGCGATTGTCGTCTTCGAGGCAACCACGGTGTTGCTGCTGCGGGCGCATTATACGATGGATGTTTTCACTGGTGCCGTGGCCGCGCGGTATGCCACGATTCTGGCCGCCCGGATCGCCCCGTGGTGTGATGCGCGACTTGCAGAGATATTTCGACGGGCAGCCTAAACCGCACGCGTTTGGCATCGGCTCGTTTAACCGCGTGCCCAGCGCGGCCGCGACTGTTCTGTTTGAGATTTAAGATTTGAAATTTGAAATTTGAAATACAAAGCGC
>JAYTAK010000525.1:0-9046 GCA_043737515.1 Candidatus Kuenenia sp.
TGGAGGGGCGTTTCAGGGACTCGTTCTTGACGGGGCGGCCGGTGTAATTCCATTGGAATGGTTTCGAAAATGTGCGGTTGAAGTAGCCGATAAAATCCAACAGTCGGTCCTGCAGTTCGGCAAGTGATTTGAAATTGCCGCGACGCATCACACGACGACCGACGATGCCAAACACGATCTCAATCTGATTCAGCCATGACGTGCAGCATTCGGATCGGTCTGCACGGTGTAGAAGATATGCCACGCAAAGTCCTCTTCCGTGCGAGTCTGTTTGATGGTCGGTGCAAGTATCTGACCGGGCATTTCATCCACGCTCACCGTGTGCGTATTCGCCTGAAAATACAGATCCGGAGTGTCTCGCCACGCCTGGCAGACAACCTCGACCTGCGTCTGAAAAACGCCGGGATCTTTCTCGGTCGTGTTCAGCCAGTACTTGCTGCGATGCGGCTGAAGATCAGACTCCGCGAGATAGCGTCCGACAAATCATGGGAAGAATGGGAAGCAGGGGAATCATGCGACCATCGATCTCATAAATCCTATGCATCTCATTCGTCCTATGACAAGCAGCAAATTGACAATGGGCTAAGCACAGTGTGGCACCCAGAAGAACGTCAGCTATCTACCATTGTCAATTCGCCATCGAGCGAGTGCTGGAATCCACCTCAGAAAACGAACGGCGAATACTGCTGACAATGGCATTTTCTTGTATTGGAAGTCGTGAGACTTCGGGTTGCATCATGGGCTGGCTCCGAATTCTGACGAATCCGGCGACAACTCATTGCAGCGCGCGAGACGTATAAACCGCGTCCCCGGCTTTTTGATCATGACCCAGGCTCACCTCATGCTTTCACCAGTTGCTCAGCCGCCAATTCCTTCAACGCACGCTTGTAGTCAACCGGCATGATTTTGTGGAATTGCGTGAGCGACTTTTTCCAGTGGTCGAGGATGTGCCTGGCGACCGCAGAGCCGGTATGGTGATGATGGTTCGAGATCAGAGTTCCCAACTCATGAACGTCCGCTTCATCGGTCATTTCTTCCAGTTCCACCATTTCCAGATTGCAGTTCACAAGGAACTTTCCATCCGGATCGTAGACGTACGCGACTCCGCCGGACATCCCGGCGGCGAAGTTGCGACCGGTGGGACCCAGCACGACAGCACGACCGCCGGTCATGTATTCCAGACCGTGATCGCCGCAGCCTTCGATGACTGCGGTAGCGCCTGAATTCCTCACACAGAATCGTTCGGCCGCGATGCCGCGGAAATAGGCTTCGCCAGAAGTTGCTCCATACAACGCCACGTTGCCGATAATGATGTTCTTTTCTGCCACGAAATCCGCTTCCTTCGGCGGATACACAATCAAACGACCGCCGGACAATCCTTTGCCTGCGTAGTCATTGGCGTCGCCTTCGATCTCGATCGTCACGCCATGCGCGAGCCAGGCACCGACGCTCTGTCCGGCAGAACCCTTCGCCTTGATATGTATCGTGTCCGACGGCAGCCCGTTGGCTCCGTGCGCGCGGCTGACTTCGTTGCTCAGAATCGTTCCGAATGCACGGTCGATGTTCTGAATTGTCGTATCGACGCGAACGTGCTTCCTGTCTTTCAATGCCGGTTCACATTTTTTCAGCAATTCCATATCGCGCACCGCATCGAGCGAATGATCCTGATCGATCGTACAATATGTCTGCACATCGGCATGTGGCTTCTGTGCAGGTGTCAGAATCGGCGACAGGTCCAGTTGATGCGCCTTCCAGTGCGTCACCGTGCTGTCCAGTTCCAGCATGTCCACACGCCCGACCATTTCATTCACCGTCCGAAAACCAAGCTCGGCCATGATCTCCCGAGTTTCCTCAGCCACCATGAACAGATAGTTGACGACATGCTCAGGCTTGCCCTGGAACTTCTTACGCAGCACGGGATCCTGAGTGGCAATGCCGACCGGACACGTATTCAGGTGACACTTCCGCATCATGATGCAGCCGAGCGTGATCAGCGGCGCGGTGGCGAAACCGAACTCTTCTGCACCCAGCATCGCTGCAATGACGACATCACGACCGGTCTTGAGCTGTCCGTCCGTCTGCAAGCGAACTCGGCTGCGCAGGTCATTCATCACAAGTGTCTGATGCGTCTCAGCGATGCCGAGTTCCCACGGCAGACCAGCGTGCTTGATGCTGGTCAACGGCGATGCCCCGGTGCCGCCTTCGAAGCCAGAAATCAGGATATTGTCCGCGTGTCCCTTGGCAACGCCGGCCGCAATCGTGCCGACGCCGACTTCTGACACCAGCTTCACACTGATGCGAGCGCGACGGTTGGCATTTTTCAGGTCAAAGATGAGTTGTGACAAATCTTCGATCGAATAAATGTCGTGATGTGGCGGCGGACTAATCAGACCCACGCCCGGAGTTGAAAGCCGGGTTGATGCGATTGTCTTATCGACTTTATGACCAGGCAATTCACCGCCTTCACCCGGCTTAGCACCCTGCGCGATCTTGATCTGCAGTTCATCGGCGTTGGTGAGATACCATGAAGTCACACCGAAACGTCCTGAGGCGACCTGCTTGATGGCCGAACGACGCGAATCGCCGTTGTCCATCGGTTCAAAGCGATCGTAACGCTCACCGCCTTCACCGGTGTTGCTCTTGCCGCCGATGCGATTCATGGCAATCGCCAATGTTTCGTGGGCTTCGGCGGAGATCGAACCGTAGCTCATTGCCCCCGTGCAGAATCGCTTGACGATGTCAGCGACGGAGTCCACTTCCGCCAATGGCACCGGTTCTCCCTTGCGAAACTTCAGCAATCCTCGCAGGTGGCAGGCACGGGTTGTTTCCGCGTTCACGAGTTTGGAAAAGTCCTTGTATGCGGACTTGTCGCCGGTGCGAGCTGCCTGCTGGATTCGGCCAATCGTGTGCGGATTCCAGGCGTGCTTTTCACCCTGACGACGCCAGGCAAACAGACCTGCATTTGGCAGTTCGTGCGAAATGCTGTCCGGGTTTTCCGGGAAGCCGATGTGATGTCGCATCAGTGCTTCCTGTCCTAGCACATCAAAGTTCACTCCCTTGATACGGCTCGACGTTCCCGCAAAACACAGGTTGACGACGTCATCTGCCAATCCAAGTGCTTCAAAGATCTGAGCGCCCTTGTAGCTTTGCAGCGTCGAGATCCCCATCTTGGCCATGACCTTCAACATGCCGTTGGCAACGCCGGAACGATAGGCCGCGACAATGCGATCGTCGTCCCAGTCATCGGTCAGCTTGCCGTCCAGACGCGACTGACGCAGAGCATAGAGCGCGAGGTAGGGATTGACAGCGTCAGCACCGAAGCCGATCAGCAGACAGAAGTGATGCACCTCCCGGGCTTCGCCGGACTCGACGAGCAGACCGATCTGGGTGCGTTCTTCATGTCGGACCAAGTGATGATGCACAGCACCGGTCGCCATAAGTGAACTCACGGGAACACGATCCGCACTGATCTTGCGATCAGACAGCACGATCAGGCTGAAGCCATTGCGAATCGCTTCTCTTGCTTCTTTGCAGATGCGATCCAGAGCAGGTCGCAGGCCACCGACGCCTTCCGACTTCGGATAGGTGATATCGATGACTTTGGCCTTCCAGCCACGGTGTTTGATTCCCTTCAGATTGGCCATCTGATGATTTGTCAGAATCGGATGAGGAACCGCCAGACGGTGACAGCTTTCCTGCTTCGAATCCAGCAGATTGCCTTCCGGCCCGATGTAACATTCCAGCGACATAATGACTTCTTCGCGGATCGAATCGATCGGCGGATTGGTCACCTGGGCGAAGAGCTGATGGAAGTAATCGTACAGCATCCGTGGCTGATCGCTCAGGCACGCCAGAGCAGCATCGTTGCCCATGGAGCCGATCGGGTCCTTGTCGGCCTTGATCAGCGGCAGCAGCATGAAGTTCATTGTTTCGGATGTGTATCCAAACGCCTGCATGCGGTTCAGCAGATCCTGGCCGGTGAGTCGTTCCGGCGGTGTCTTCTTTGGCAGTTCCTCCAGGCGAATCCGTTGCTCCTGAACCCACTTCTGATAAGGATTGCGCGACGCGACGTCGGCCTTGAGTTCCTCGTCGTCGATAATGCGGCCCTGTTCAAAGTCCACAAGGAACATGCGGCCTGGCTGCAGGCGTCCCTTATACGCGACGTTGGTAGGCTCAATGTCCAGCACGCCAACTTCGCTGGCCATCACGACTTTGTCGTCTTTCGTTACGTAGTAGCGACTTGGCCGCAACCCGTTGCGGTCCAGCGTGGCCCCGATGAAGCGGCCGTCGGTAAACGAGATCGATGCCGGCCCGTCCCACGGTTCCTGCAACGCCGAATAGTATTCGTAGAACGCGCGCTTGTGTTCGGGCATCGTTTGATGATTCTGCCATGCTTCCGGCACCATCATCATGACCACTTCCTGCAGCGTGCGGCCTGAATGGAACAGCATTTCCAGTGCGTTATCGAAGCAGCCGGAATCGGACGTGTGGGGTTCGACAATCGGAAACAGCTTCTTGATTTCATCGCCGAACAGTTCACTCTTCATCATTCCCTGCCGTGCGAACATCCAGTTGGAGTTGCCTTTCACGGTGTTGATTTCACCATTGTGGGACATGAATCGCAGCGGCTGAGCACGGTCCCAGCTGGGGAACGTGTTGGTGGCAAATCGCGAGTGGACCATCGCCAGATGCGTGTCGTAATCCGCCGCCTGGAGATCTTTGAAAAACGGCACGACCTGCAGCGATGTGAGCATGCCCTTGTAGATGATCAACTTGGTCGATAATGAGCAGACATAGAACAGCAGTGCCTGTGACATATCGCTGTTACGCAGCTTGTGGCTGGACAACTTCCGGATGATGAACAACTGACGCTCAAATGCGTCTCGGTCGAGCCCGGCAGCGCCGCCGACGAACAGCATCTCCATGTGCGGAGCGCAGTCCCGCGCCGACTTACCGATATCGGCAGTGTCGTAGTCCACCGGGAGTGTTCGCCAGCCGAGCAATGTCTGTCCCTGCTGCGCTATGAATTCCTCCACGGTCTTTTTGCAGGTGGCGCGCTGCTGTGCATCCTGTGGCAGGAAGACGATTCCCGCACCGTAACGACCGGCATCCGGAAGATCGAGTTTGATATCTTCCCGCGCGACGCGCACCAGGAAATTGTGCGGCAGCGCGGTCAGCATCCCGGCACCGTCGCCGGTGTTCGATTCACATCCGCACGCACCTCGATGATCCATATGCCGCAGAATGTGGTCGGCGTCATCGACGATTTGACGACTTCGAACACCTTTGATGTGCGCGACGAAGCCGACTCCGCAGTTGTCGTGTTCGTTGCGAGGGTCATACAACCCGCTCGCTTCCGGCGCGCCATACGGTGGTCGAAACGAAGCCGGATACTGATTGCCGCGGAGATCTTCCATGGATTTGTGCCTTATTTCTGCTGATGTACGATGGGTATTCCTGCCCGTCGCTCTTCTGTCAGGCAAGAATGACTGACTTACAATTACGATCGGACCGGAATGTCCAACCTACAGGTTGCGTGCGCCTCGAGTTTGCCACCAGGAATTCGCTGACACACAGTTTCTGTACCGGTTCAACGCGGTGGCAGGATGGCCCGTTTGGATGCGGCCGCGCTTTTCATTCCCACATTGATGTTTGAATTGACCGCATTCAACGGGTCGATCGTCGTGAATCGCGAGCAAGCGACGGCAGCACTTGTTCCACCCACGGTCGTTGACCGGGAGGCTGCAGTAGTCAGGGCTCGAAGCGAATTCAGCATGATTTCGGACTGTGGGGGCAAAGGTTCACTGTTTCCGGAGGATTTAGCCCGCAAATTGTGTCAGGCTTTCATCGGAAAAACAAGCTATTGCCGACGTCTTCTGCCGGATCAGAGAAAACGAGAGGGTGCTTCTGCTAGACTTGGCGTGAACCGCTCAAAAGTTCGGCCCTATTCCCACGACTGCATGTTCGATGAACACCCCAGATCCATCGCTGATCGATCGTCGCCGCCGAGTCGGATGGGCCTCACTCGTCTGCCTTTGCGTGGCTGTCGCTGGATTCGCTACTGAAGGCAGAGCGTGCGTATGGGCTGCCGCAGCGATGCGGATCGGATTTGTGCTGGGAGCACTTTGGCTTTGTTTTCCCACGAAAACCCGCCCTGCTGCATGGGCCGTATTGACTCAAGGGCGCTTGGCAACGTTGGTGATCGGTGCCCTGCTTTGGCCCAGAATCAAATATGCAATTCCATTTCTTGCGATCGCAGCAATCGTAATCTGGTTCATTCGACCACGGGGGAAGCGGGGATGAGCTTGTCCAGAATCCCGTTGACGAAGCTGCTGGAGTGCTCCGTGCCGAATTCACGGGCGATCTCGATCGATTCGTCGATGACGACAGCCGCCGGTGTTCCCATACGTGTCATTTCGTAAAGTCCCATGCGGAGCACGTTGCGGTCTGTCGGGGCCATCCGGTCCAGACGCCAGTTCGTCGCCGTACGGCAGATGACTTCATCCAGTTCTTCCCGCGCCGCGAGGACACCGGAGATCAGCGACCATGTGAAGTCTCGTAACGCGGGATCAGTGAATTCCTTGCGGAGTTCTACCTGTACCCGATCCTGATCGGCTTCGGGATTCTGGTCAAGCAGATAGAGCATTTGCAGTGCAAAACGACGAGCTTCAGAACGTCCAGCCATGAGTAGTTTGAATCAGGTTTGAGTTGAACGATCCAGATCTGCGCACGGTGCGCAGATTATTGTGGCGAGCGGCAGGGCGTGAGCTCAATGGCACTCGATTTCTTCTATCAGCCGGTACGCATTAGCGTCCGGCTCATTCAGAATTACATGAAAAACCGGGTGCTAACGCACTGCGGCTGATACAAGTTGCGATCAAATCGAGTGCCATTGGGCGTGAGCTGACGCCCAGCCGCTCGCCTTAAGGTCAGATCTTCTTCAGCAGGTTAATCATTTCAATGGCCGCTAAGGTGGCTTCGTGGCCTTTGTTTCCGACTTTGCCGCCCGCGCGGTCGAGAGCCTGCTCCATCGATTCGCAGGTAATGACGCCAAACGTCACGGGAATTCCAGTTTCGAGGGTAAGACTCATGATCCCGGATGCGACCTGGCTGTTGATGTATTCGTGATGCGTGGTTGAACCCTGAATCACCGCTCCCAGACAAATCACAGCAGCGTACTTGCCCGACTTTGCAAGCTTTGAAGCCGCGAGCGGGATTTCAAAAGAACCCGGCACCCACGCGACCGTGATCTTATCAGCGCTGCCACCATGACGCACGACCGTATCGATCGCGCCTTCAAGTAATCGCTTCGTAATGAGATCATTGAATCGCGACACGACGATCGCGAATGATGCGTCGGCGGCGGTGAGTTGTCCGTGGAGTTCAGTTGGCATGAATTGCGACATTCTATCCGAGATTCATCGACAGCAAAAATTCTTCGTTGGACTTCGTCCGTTTTAAACGGTTCACGAGCAGTTCAATCGCATCGACCGGATTCATGTCGTTCAGGACGCGGCGAAGCACCCAGACCAGTTTCAATTCTTCTTCGTTGAGCAGGAGTTCTTCGCGCCGAGTTCCGGAACGGTTGACGTCGATTGCCGGCCAGATGCGTTTTTCGACCATGCGGCGGTCCAGATGCAGTTCGGTGTTGCCGGTGCCTTTGAACTCTTCGAAAATCACTTCATCCATTCGGCTTCCTGTGT
This sequence comes from Candidatus Kuenenia sp., assembly GCA_043737515.1. Classification (GTDB taxonomy): domain Bacteria; phylum Planctomycetota; class Planctomycetia; order Planctomycetales; family Planctomycetaceae; genus SXXK01. The sequence continues at coordinate 7,704 of JAYTAK010000525.1, forward strand.
CTACAAGGGCCGTGGCGATGATTGTCAGGCTGCCGCCCTCTTCCACGCAGCGCGCTGCCCCGAAGAACCGCTTCGGATGCTGCAATGCATTGGCATCCACGCCGCCGGAGAGCGTCTTGCCGGAATTCGGAATCTCCGTGTTCCATGCGCGGGCCAGCCGCGTGATGCTGTCAAGAAAGATGATCACGTCGTTGCCATACTCGACCATTCGCTTGGCTTTTTCAATCACCATTTCGGCAACCTGAATATGACGTGAGGTCGGTTCGTCAAACGTACTGCTGACAACTTCGCAGTTGACCCCCTTCAGCTTGCGTTCCATGTCCGTCACTTCTTCCGGACGTTCGTCAATCAACAGCACGATCACGTAAGCATCGGGATGATTCTGCTGCGTGGCCTTCGCCAACTGCTGCAGCAGAATCGTTTTACCAGCCCGCGGCGGTGATACAATCAGCCCACGCTGGCCAAGTCCGATTGGCGCAATCAGATCGACGATGCGTGTGCTCAGGAACTCAGCGTTGTCGGCCAATCGCAACCGGCGTTCCGGATGGAGTGGTGTCAGATCGTCAAAGAACACTTTGTTGGTGAGTTCATTCGGATCTTCTCCATTGATGGCTTCCACACGCAGCAGTGCGAAGTAGCGTTCGTTTTCTTTCGGCGGGCGAATCTGGCCTGCGACGGTCGCTCCGGTGCGAAGCCCAAAGCGCCGAATCTGACTGGGGCTGACGTAGATATCATCCGGACACGGCAGATAGTGATAGTCAGGGCTGCGGAGAAACCCGAATCCATCGGGCAGAATCTCCAGTGTCCCTTCGCCGAACATGAGCCCGTTCATGCGGGTCCGCTCTTTGAGGATCTTGAAAATCAGATCCTGTTTTTTCAGACCATGGAATTCGGTGAGTTCCTCCTGTTCCGCGATGACAATGAGGTCTTTCATCGACATCCGCTGCAGCTCAGCGATGTTGATTTCGGTGCCTTCCGGCGGTGCGAAAGTCTCTTCAACGGGTTTATCGACATCGCCTGCTTCGTGGCGCGTATCGGATCGGCGAAGAAGGCGTGGTGCTCCGCCAGGGCGAGGATCATCAGGGCGTGTACTGCGTGTTGACATGGCCGCGTCGGGCCTCCGGAAAGGAATTTGAGGAAGGTGCACCAGCAGAACGAGACAGGGATTTGATACCCAATCGAATGCTGGCGCGATTCGAGTGGTTTGGTCTGAAGAGTGGTGGTTCTTGTCAGGTCAGGGTTAAAGTGGGGTAAGCTTCCAGCTTGCCATCGCCTCATGAAAACTCCTGACCCTACCGGATTCGATGTGCGTGATTTATGGGGACGTCATTCGTTTAACGGCA
>JAYTAK010000526.1:0-3955 GCA_043737515.1 Candidatus Kuenenia sp.
GCTGTAGGGCCTGAGCAACGTGATGTCTTCAGACGCGGCAAATGTTCCGACGCCGGACACTGACAGACGTGCATTGGTGAGCCCAACCGGATCGACCGACACATCGCGGTCAGGACGATAATGACGAAATGCGAGGCGATACACGGCACCCTCGTTAATAAAGTCGGCACGACGTACGGCCACGCTCCATGTGTCCAGCACAGGAAACTCGACCGGCGACAGGCCTGGCTGAACCTGTCCGCCTGACGTCCGCGAGAGTCCCAGCAGCTTCAAATCCAGAGTCCCGTTCACCGGCACCAATCGGCCCACTTCATCAACCGGCCGAATCTGTATCAACAGTCCATCAATCTCAGCATCATCGTCCCAGTTTGCTGGCTGCGTGAAGAATTGTAAAGACCGCACTCGCCGCTGCGCCGATGGAGTGACCAGGGAAGCAGGAGAAACGGTCTCCGGCGCGTCGGGCGAAATTGTCACCACATTGCCGCGATACGGTGACAGTGATTCAAATTCTGGATCTGCCTCGCGTTGAATCACCACAGTCGAAGGTGAATCGGCGAACGCAGATCTCGGTCCGACCGTTTGGAGCTGTGGAAGGCGTTGCTGCAACTCAGTGACCGTGACGGATTGGTTTTCAATATCGATACTGGCAATCGAGATCCAGGGGACTCGCGTGCGAAGGACCACGCTCGCTGAACTTTGCCGAATCACCAAATGCATGTCGTCGGTGGTGGAATCGATCAGCCCTATGGTCTTGCGACCATTCGCATGATGCAGCGTGACGACCGTCGAGGCGTCGTCTGACCAAACAACTCCTGCTGCCAGGCAGTGCAGAATTGCCGCCAAGAGTGCGAGTCCCGAACGATTGAGGAGGAATTTGAACACGATAAATTCACTTGCCGCCGGTCCTCAGAAAAGTTTCTTCCAGGCGATCAACACGCAATCCCGATGCCGCTCGTCCGGTGGACTGCTTGTGAACTTCCGAAACTGCCGGATTTACTGACAAACGACGCTGGCGTGGATGGAAGGGAACGACAATCGCCGCGTCTCGACGTTGCCAAATTAGTTCAAATGCGGCGAGAGGACATCACTCGGTTCAATATTCGTCCGCAGAACAATGCACGGTTTACGCTCCCGACGAACGCAGTCGAACGGGGACACGGGGCAGACAAACGGGGATGGCTTAGGACTGGCGCACCAATAGCTGTCGCCTCGTGGTGGATGCTGCCAGCATCCGAACTGACGCTGGCAGCGTCAGCCACGACAGTTATTTCTGTGCCGGTCCTCAGGCACTTTCCACAACGTCGTCGGCATCCAGCATTTCCTGCTGTGCCAGCATTTCACGGCGCGACATGCGGTAGAAGGCCATGCCGAAACAACTGAAAATCGTGGCAGGCATTCCCAGCATGAAGAGTATGCTGTACATGTACGCTGTGGGTCGCCGCGAGTCCGTTTCGTTCGCGTTCTTACAGCCCGGGCAAGCTTTGGCTTCAGATTGCCATGCGTGAGGCACAACACCCGCGGTCGCAGCAAACACACCAGCAGCCAGTATCAGTCGCAGCAGTGATTTCATCACACAGACTCCTAGCGCGGCGAAGCCGCAAATCCGAAATCCGAAATCCGAAATCCGAAAGAACAACGGTCGAAAAGAATCGCGCAAAATGCGCACTTGTTGGAAAGTAACGATCTAAAACGATACCTAACACGGCGACGAATGAGATGTTTTTCATTTAACGACAAGTCGCAGGCGTCAGCGACGTGTTGAGGACGCTGTCGCCTGCGGCTTGCCGTTAAACGAGTCATTGGCGACCGCAGTCGGCCACGGCCAATGATACAGCATACCATAAATCACCACTCCGGTAATCGACACGAATAACCAGATCGGCAGCGTGATTCTTGCAAGACGCCGATGTTCTGGCCAGCGTGCTTTGAACGCAAGATAGAAAACCCGAAGGGCGAGAATCGGCACCAGAGCTGCCAGAATCACATGCGGAATCAGAATGCTGAAATACAGTCGCGTCGCGATGGCACTGCCATCAAACCCACGGCCTCGATACCCGGTATACCGATGCAGAACCTCGTGATAGGACAGGTAACAGACGAGAAACGCAACGGAAACGACAAAAGAAACGATCATCAGGTTGCGATGTCTGATTCTATGTCCGGACTTAATCGCGGCAAGTCCGGACAGCAACAACACGATACAGGCAGAATTCAAACCCGCATTGATCGTGGGCATTTTGGCGGCCCACGCTGGGAGCCGTTCGTCAATCTTTTGATTTCTTGCCTGCGGTGTTTCAACTGGCTTTGCCGCGTCCGCCTTTTGGTCGCTGGTTTCTCCACTCGGTGGCGAATCGGTCTCGACCCCGGTATCCAGTTGCGGAGCTTCGTCCTTCACAGGAACGATGGTCAGTGGGACACTGGGGTTCTCAGTACTCGTTGCTGAAAACGAAAGCGCCGGCCCCGGCTTTGGAAACTCCTCCTTGCCTTCAATGATGCGGCGAAGTTTAGCGACATCTTCGGGAATGATCATTATGAAGGAACCAACTGGAACGCCATCTTCATTGACCAGCACGGCTCGATTGGAATGAGCGACCTCCATGCCGGGAAATCGCATATCACCCAGATTCGGCTGCACAAATTGCGTGAAACCTCCGCGAATCAAATCGTGCATCGCGGTTTCGTCGCCGGTGACAAACTTCCAACGCTCGTGATCGGCCTGGAATGTCTCCGCATATTTCTTCAGCACCTCAGCGGTGTCGTGTACTGGATCAACACTGAATGAGACAAAACGAAAATCCGGATTTGACTTCGCCACGAGACGATGGAGTTCGGAAATATCCCGGGTCATCAGGGGACAAGGCCCGGCACATCGCGTGAAAATGAAGTTGGCCAGCCAGCGTTTTCCCTTCAAATTGTCGCGGCTGACAGTTTCGCCCATGCATTCCGGAAACTCAAACTCGGGCAGTTCGCGGCTGGGGAAGCTCTTGATGACGGTCTTCTGAGTAGCAGTGATTGGCTCCTGTTCGCCAACTTCACCTGCTGTTTCAGTGTCAACTTTCTCAGTGTCATCCTTCTCAGATGACTTCGCTGACGAAGCATCGTGCGACATCTTTCGAACAATCACGGAATACACTGCTCCGAGCACAAGCGTCCACAAAACCAGCCCCGCGATGAACGCTGTCCGCGACATTCCTCTCTTTGGACTGCACTGTCGGCAGTGGATTGACTGGATTAGACGCGGCATGGATTCTAAAGCCTCAACCGGGAATGGCTGCGAAAACTGAAGGCTGGCAAGCGAGGGTTCACCGATGAAAATTCTAGCATCGAGACTGCAACTCGTTCGCAGGGCCTTCGCAATCTCTCACGGTTCGCCGGTGCAATCTCTGAAACGAGAAGCAAGCTTTTCACAATTTGTCAGCAAACGTGCGGCGATGGTTGAAGTTCCCGCGACTTGGCGACACAGTAACCGCCTGCACACAGACATTTATCCAATGCTGACCATTTTTTAATCCAGACAGAGAGTAAACGAACCATGGCGAAACAAGTCAACGTGGCGATGATCGGCCTCGGATTCGGTGCGGAGTTCATTTCGATCTATCAGGCACATCCGAACGCCAACGTCGCTGCCATCTGCCGCCGTGATCCTGCGGAACTCAACAAATGCGGTGATCAGTTTGGAATCGAAAAACGCTACACCAGCTACGACGAAGTGCTGGCCGACAAGTCAATCGATGCCGTTCATATCAACAGTCCGATTCCGGATCACGCATGGATGTCGCTCAAAGCGCTGGATGCCGGCAAGCATGTGATGTGTACCGTTCCAATGGCGACCACGATCGACGAATGCCGCCAGATTGTCGAAAAGGTCAAGCAGACCGGCCTGAAGTACATGATGGCCGAAACCGTCGTTTATAGCCGCGAATATCTGTTCATCAAAGAGATGTACAAGAAAGGT
>JAYTAK010000527.1:0-3952 GCA_043737515.1 Candidatus Kuenenia sp.
TCAGGTTTTTTGCCGGAGAATTCGGCCGTTCGGACAAGCCGCGAATCCAGTCGGTTTCCGTACGAGATCCAGTCAATTCGACACACAAGTCCCGCGCCAGCAGGACAATCGCCGTGCCGAACTCAGAATTCGAAATCTGCCGCGCGGACATGACGCCAAACACAGACTGCATGAATCTGGGACGCAGCGACGCCGGAAGATTCACTCGCTTCTGCATCAGCCGCCATAAGACGAACAATGTTGCCAACGCCAGCAGGATGAGCAGAATCGTTCGCAGATATGCGAGTGGTCGCATCCGTCGCGGGCGATCCCGCAGCACTTCGTTGACAAGATTCGATTCCTGAACCTCGTTGATCACCGCATTCGCCAACTGCAGTTTTGTTTGAAAGTCCGGTTCCGGAAGTTCCATGTTCGGCGGAATCGCCGGTGGAGTCATAGGCTTCGCTTCTGGCGGCTGCATTCCGGAACTTTCCCGATAACTCGGCAACGCCACCCCATCGCGCACAAACAGCAACTGGTGCCGTCCTGTCCGGCAGAGCAATTCGCTGACCTGGATGGCAAAGATTGCGTTGTCCCCGTGCCAGAGCATTCCATTTGTAAACAGACTTTCGTCGGCCACCAGAATCATGAGCCCCGTTTGAGGTGCCGCGTCGCGACCAGCCAGAATGATCGGCTGATTCCGACTGCCTCGCGGCTGAGTGGTCCCGGGCATCGAAGCGATGACTTGCCAGTCCAGTGAATCGTCGGACGGTGTCGAAAGCCAACCCGTACGATTGACGACGATCTCGCTCACGCCTTTGACCAGTTCATCGTCCGATTTCAGACGTCGAATCCGAATGCAATCGGCGAACGACTGGTAACGATCCGGAGAATGACTCGACGTCGCGGCACCCGGATAGAACGAACAGACGCCTGGAAACTCAAAGGTGCCCTCTGAGGCCACCAGCAACGCGCCGCCCTGAGCCACAAACTGCCGGACTCGCAGCCATTCACGAGGATGAATCTGCTGCAAATCCCCACACACGACGACGACCGATTTCGCAGGAAACGATAATGCCTCCTCCCATGATTGTTCGGGAGTCAGACCGTGCTCTTCCAGCAGCATCTGAAACATCTCATATCCCAAATGCCATCGCTCCTGGACCGCACGATCCGCAACGGCCTGCTGAAACGCGAACGTCTCAGCCGTTGATGAAATCAGAATCAGTAGAATCAGGAACAGGCGCATGGATCCGGTTTGTGCTTCTGTAGGATGGACATTCATGTCCGTCGCGTGGCCAAACAAGTCCCCATAGAGGAAATCTGTTGCACGACGAAAGACGTATGCATCGTTTATATCGCATGGTCAAGTCTCGGACAAGAATGTCCAAGGTACAAAACACAGCCAGCCAAAACCTGTACCCGCACAGTTTCGCGTGCTACGGCAGCAGTTTTCCGCCATTTCGGTCGAGAAATTTCTGCCAGCGACGCACGGCGTCACGTCGGCGGGAAGATTCGGCTTCGGGCTGATAACCCAGTCTGTCGTTCGAATACTGCTGAATGCGATAGAACGCCAGCGTTCTCGTCGCCAGTCGATCGTTGTTCAGCAGATCGACCAGGATCTGGCAATATGCCGGGTCCCGTGCTTCGGCATCTCCAAAGCCGGCCAGCAGCGATACCGTGAGTTCAACTTCCGACATCGGTAACCGCGTCTCCAGCGCCGTTCGAATGGCACGGCGACCTGCAGCTGAACCATTGGCGATGTGCGACAATCCATCAATTGCTGCGCGATGCACGGCTTCATCGACAGGCTCAAACAAAGCAGACAGCAGACGGTCTGCGTCATATGTCGCCGTCAGCACATGCACCGCTCGCACGCCCAGTTGCGGGTTGCGATCGGAAAGCAATGGAATGACGGCCAGCGCTGGATCGTCGCCTTTTGCCAGGGCATCTTTGATCTGGGTGTCCAGCAGTTCTGCTTCCGGAACAGGCGTTGTTTCATCATGCAGCCATGCCGGTGCGGCAGCGATCCTGCTTCCGTCATCAGGAGTGACATTCTCGGGCATTGAAGTACCAGCACCAGAATCCGAAGAACCCGGTGCCAGCCACGAAAGCCCCTTGCCCTGAGTCAACACGACGTCCTGTTCGATCCCCGACAGACGGACAGATGCCTGGCCAGTAACGACAGTCATGCCCACGCGAAAATCTGCTCCGTCCAAATGCAGCAGCTCAGAGGCGTTCGAAGGAGCAACATCGGTTTTTTGATCTCCTGGCAGCGAGTTGGCAATCGGTCTGACTTCAATCCCCACCAGCGTGTCTTTCGATTGTAATGAGAGCAATGCCGTCACACCGGCTGTCCGCAGGCTGAAAACCGGCACGCTGTCTTCGGCCCAGGGCTGCGTATCATCGACGGAAAGTTTCATGCGGCCCGAATAAACTTCCAGACCCTGAATGCCGTTCGACGAAAGCCGCGCCAGCAGACTGCCGGACATCTTCGCGTTCCAGCCCCGATCTCCTGCCGTCAGATTCGCTGAAAACGGCTTCGGGACAGCGAACCAGCGTTGCTGGAATAACGCCTGACAGTCCGCAGTGTTTCGAATCGTCGAGACAACTTCACCGCCGGGAATCTGATCCAGCCTCATCCAGCGATCGACTGTCTCATCAAACACAAAGAATGTCTTGTTGTTCGTCATCACATGGAACGGCACAGTGACTTTAGCCGGATCTGTCACTTTCTCCGGTTCCACTTTAACAGCGGGGATATCGGTCGCGGCCACGACAGGAACGGGATTCGGAGATGCAACTCCCGGTGCGGCGTCTGCGTCTGTCGCTGCGACGGCCGGGACGTCCGCCTTTGGCTGTTCGCCAGGCGTGGCATCCGCGATTTTTGTGCTGTCGGCACCAGGGCCGTCCTTCATGCCGGTCTTCAACGCGGCGGCGTCTTTCACCTCTGGAGCAGCATTGCCCACGACCGAAATCTTGCCCGGTTCGGCAGCGTCTTCCGGCAAGTCCTTTTCGTCTGCATTCAGGACCGCAACTGCGACATCCAATGGCGCTGCTTCAGGCCCGAACAGGACTGAATCAGAAATCACCGTCGCCAGCCAGATAATGGCCAGTCCGGCGATGATGAAGAGCGGCACGCGGCGAGTTGACTCACCCGGCACAGGCAGCGGTTTCCACTCACTGCCATCGCCTGTCGCGGACTTCTGGTGCTCCGAAGCATCTCCACCCAGAGCCCGAACGACATCGGTCCTTCCCGTGGGATCAAGCGCGTACAGACGATCTCGAAGTCGTGGCTCAACAGTCACCGGATCGCTCAGCAGTCCCAGGATTTCATGCGCCGACGCGACCTCGGCAAGCATTGCGTCGGAGGACAGGACTTCCTTTTCAATCCGCGCGACGAGTTCCGGTGTCAACTGGTCGTCCAGATATTCGGCAATCAGATTTGCATCGATCATGGCGACCGGCTTGTCGGGCATTGCCAGCCGGCGGCGACGTTTGACCTCGCGGATACGTTCGACCAGTTCAGTGGCAAAGGGACTCTTCGCAATCTTTTGCCCCAATTCCTTCGCGTTGGCCGGCAGCAAACGATCGTCCAGGTACGCTAAGAGTGTTCGCAGAGTCAAACGCATGACATTCTCCCAATTCGCAGCCGCCAAAAACCACCTGCCTGAATAGTGCGAATCAGGATTGCGTTTCGTTCAGAAATCTTTCAAAGAAATGAAAATACGCAAAAAGGCGGCAATTTCCCCGTAGGATGGACATTCATGTCCGTCGCATTCACCAGCCAGCTTCGCCCGTTCAGAAATGGTTGTACGGCGAAAAGTATTCGCTGCGGCGATATCTCTTGGTCGAATCTCGGACATGAATGTCCACGCTAGTGCCGCGAATCGTAGTTGATAGCCCATGAGGGTGAGAAGCTACGCAGGCGGTCGTGGATTTCTGCCTCCCAGTCGCCGCGTTTTTCCAGGTT
>JAYTAK010000528.1:0-1647 GCA_043737515.1 Candidatus Kuenenia sp.
GCATGACGCATCCTGGCTACCTGAACGCAGGCGATGCTCGCGATACGCCATTAGTTCGAGCCGTTCAGCTGTCTCGAAAGTCCGTGGTGAACATCCACACTGAGAGGATGTCCGCCGAAGACAAAGATTCAAAGTTCTTCTCATCGAAATCCCGCAAGGTCACCGGAATGGGAACCGGCCTGGTCATCGACGAGCGCGGCTATATTGTCACGAATTACCACGTCATTCAGGACGTGGACGTGATTACGGTGACGCTGGAAGGTGGTTCCAGCTATGACGGGCATCCTGTATCGTATGATCGTAAGCACGATCTGGCGATTATCAAAATTACTGCAACTGAGCAGTTAACCGTGATGAACATGGGTACGTCATCAGATCTGATGTTGGCGGAGACCGTCTATGCGGTCGGCAATGCGTTTGGCTACGAGCACACGGTCACCGCCGGCATTGTGAGCCAGCTTCATCGCGATGTGGAAGTCGACGAAACCCAATCCTACGAAAATCTGATTCAGACAGACGCGAGCATCAACCCTGGCAATAGTGGTGGCCCGTTGATCAACCTGAATGGCGAAGTGATTGGAATCAATGTCGCAATTCGTTCCGGTGCCCAGCGGATCGGATTTGCAATTCCCATTGATGATGCGCGGCTTACCATCGCCAGGTTGATGAGTGTCGAAAGGTTGAACGGAATTCCGCACGGCCTTGGTACAAAAGACATCAAATCAGCAGACGAAAAGAAGTTAGTGGTGGAGCAGGTTGCTGCTGAAAGTGCGGCGGATCTGTGTGGCATCAAAATTGGCGACGTGATTCGTTCCATTCGCGGGATCACTGTGATCGACGGCACAGATCTGGAACGATCACTGCTGGATCTGCCACGTGGCAAGGTTGTCGATGTGATCGTTGCCCGTGACGGACGAGACCAGACCCTGCAACTGACCGTAGGTGTCGGCAGGCCGACCGGAATTCCCGTGGCGGCGATTTCGCAGCAATCGGATGTGAAAGTCAATTCCAGCCCTCAGACAACCGAAGTCTCCTCGGTCACCATGAATGTCGTATCAGACGCAGAAGCCAGCGTGATGAATCGCGCCTGGGATCTACTCGGCCTGCGTCTTGAAAACCTGAACGAAATTGACCGGCTGGAGATCGCCGGCAAAGCATATCCTGGTGCTCGCAAGCCCGTGCGATACAACGGCGGACTGAGAGTTGTCTCAGTGCGTTCCGGCAGCGTCGCTTCCCGCTTTGTGAATGAAGGCGACATCCTGCTGGGACTTGATGGTTTTGAAACGCTCGGCCCGACAAACATCAGCTATATCCTGCGTGAGGCCCGAATCAGCAATTCAGCCCCGATGAAGTGCCAGATTCTCCGCAAAGGTGGCAACCCCATCGAAGGCACATTAACGCTGACGAACCCCTAGAACCGGTCCAGAAACGGCTCCGCGTTTTTAAAGTTTTTCTTGTTTCGGCCCAAAGGACCAGCAGTTCAAATAGCCAGGGCCATCGGCCCTGGAAGCGAAAACAAAACAAGACGTTGAAGGCCCAAGGGGCCGATAGTTCGATTCCAAACGATGGTCCTTGACGGCGAATGGTCGGCCCGTTGGGCCTTTGGAGATCGTCAGGGCAGGTTTCCTGGCCCGATGGGCCAGGCTA
>JAYTAK010000529.1:0-3942 GCA_043737515.1 Candidatus Kuenenia sp.
GCGCTTCGCTTGGTCCGGCCTACAGACTGCAACCCAAGTTCTTTGTCACGCCGACGCACGAGCCAACAGGCTACGGGTTTTCAACGGCCCTCGGGAGAAGTTCCAATACGGCCAGAATCGGGCGATGATCTGATGCGGTGGCTTCATCGAGGACTCGGCTTTCCACCACTTTCCAGCGCGCCGCCGGGCGAAAGAGCACGAAGTCAATCTGACGGTCGGGGGTCGTAACCGGAATAGTCGGCTGAACTTCTTCTGATGTGCGTGACCAGTGCTTCATCAGCAAATTCAGCGTTGGGCTGGACAACGTATCGTTCAGATCGCCTGCAAGAATGGTTGGGCGATCGGATGAATCCTTGATCAGCGACTGAACGACAGTGGCAGATTGCTGTCGCTCGGCATCATCAGATCGATGATCAAAATGCGTGGCGAGAAATCTGAGCGAGATGTTGTTCGGAAAGTCAATGGTGGCTTCCAGGACGCCACGTTGTTCGCCGTCATTGAGACAACGCAGCAGATGGTTTTCGTTGTGAGTGACCGGGAATCGCGAAAGAATGGCATTCCCATAATGTCCGCTCTGAAGTTTGATGTTGGCACCGAAGACGACGTGCATGTTTGTCAATCGAGCCAGCTCAGACGGCTGGTCAACCGACTTCGTGCGTTCGACCAGCTTGTCAACTTCCTGCAGCGCCACCAGATCCGGCTGGCAGCCGTTGATCACGCGGGCGATGCGTGCAATATCCAGCTTGCCGTCAATGCCTTCGGCGTGGTGAATGTTGTAACTCAGCACGCGCAGGGTCGTCTTCTGATCGAGTTTCGCTGCGTTGCGGTTAAAACAATGTGTGGCAATGAACTCGACAATCGGTGTTGAGTCTTCCAGACCGTGAGGATGATGTCCAACTCCGGGCTTGGCAATCAGTGTGATCGAGCCGCCCAGTGCTTTGTATCGCTCAGCCACGATGCCCGTGTTTTCGTCCCACGGCACGACATCGTCAGCGTCGCCATAGACATGCAGCAGAGGCACGCCTGTTTTGGCCAGCGGCTCAAGCGAATCGATCGAGTTCCCCTTGTAATCCAGCGCTTCCTGTTCATTGGCGAAGCTGTATTGTTCGAGCACCAGATTCCAGTCACGCGGGCTGCCTTTGCCTTTTCCCTTGCCGCCCGGCCAACTCTTGAAATCGCACACCGGAGCGTCGGCATAGATACAGGCCACCTTGTCCGGATTCGCGGCAGCCCAGTTGTAGCAGTACAAGCCACCGCGGCTGAGTCCCACCAGTGCTGCCTTCTTTGCGAACCCGTGCTTCCTGGTGAGTTCGTCGTAGAACTTGTCCCAGTGCGTCACCGCTGTGGGGGCTCCGAGCATATCGGGCACGCTCATGTAGACGATGTGAAATCCGCGTTTGAGGAGTGCAATATCCGGGTCGGGCATGTGCCCGAAGAATTCCCCGTGCCAGACCCAGGGACGTCCCGGAGCTGGATCTTTCGGCGTCACCACGAGAACCGGCTTTCCATCGACTTCAAAATCAAAACGATCGAAGCCATGCCATTCCGAACGCTTTCCCGGAAATCCGGGAGGCGGGTTGCTCTTCGCCGATCCATCATTCTCATTTTTCGTCGCCGGTTCATCGTTCGGCTCACATGCCGCACCATTTGGTTTCGTCGTTGCCTGCGCAGCATTGATCGAAGCGCGGAGAAAATAGAATCGCCCGTCTTCGGCTCCGATGACCAGATCGCGATGACCGTCTGCGTCAAAATCGACGGTCGTCGGGCTCGTGTCGTGGGCGTCGATCTTCGTCGAACTGACGTCACTCACGCGCTGGAACTTCCAGACTCCGTCGCCGAATGCAACCTGCCGCCAGAATTCGGCGTTGGTACCGTTCAGCAGCAGATCGAGCTTGCCATCGCCGTCCCAATCGGCGACATGCAATTTGCGACGCCCGCTCTTGCCGCCGCTGCCGGGATTCAGACGCAACGGTTCGCCTTTTTCGTCGCACAGCACACGCTGGCCGGGTTTCAGGATCAGTTGCTCGCCGTGGCGTTCTCGTGGCCAGAAGCAAAGCCAGCCTGCGTGATCCAGCATCACGAGATCATTGAGTCCATCGCCATTCAGATCGGCAACACCCGGCGTCGTCCGCCACTGAGTCACCAGTTCGCCGGGTTCCGGATTCCACCAGTTCCATGCAGGTTTAGGCGGATGAGTCGCCATCGGCCATTCGACTCTGATCGGTGTCGCGGTGGCGAGTTGCGGCTGTTTACGACTTCCAACGTTTCGATACCAGTGGACTCGGCCCCAGATGGAATTCGCCAGAATGTCAGGCAGCCCGTCGTGATCCCAGTCAATCGCCGAAACCGTCGTATAACCCCACTTCGCTTCGCACGGCCCCTGAATTGATCCGTTCGGGCCAGCCATAATGCGGATTGTCGCGTCGTCGTTCGTTTTCAGTCGCACCGGCGCGGCCCATGTGGGCGGATCGACGCCACGACCGCTGAGATTCTCAAAGAATTCGATATAGCCTGCCGTGTTGCCGGTGATGATGTCATCGTCTCCATCCCCGTCCCAGTCGATTGCCGATGGCGATGCCAGCGCGCCGGATTTGAGTTCATCTGCGACCTGTTGAAAATAGTACGGTCGTTCAAACTGTGGCAATCCGTCGATCACGTTGCCAGTATGCTCGACAAGAGCCACGCGGCCATCTTCGTCACCCACGACCAGGTCCACATCGCCATCATGATCCCAGTCGATGGCGTGCGGCACAATCATCTCCAGATCCATCGCGATGACTCGATCATCATGGACCAGTGGCCGACCTTCCGCAAAGACAGGTGCCGTCCGCGTGCCGGTATTCTGGAAGTACGCAAAGCTGTCCAGAAAGCTGCCGCAGAGCATGTCCAAATCGCCGTCACCGTCGAAGTCGGCAAGATTCTGGCCTGGTCGACCGAAGGTGCTCATCGCGATGCCGTGCGCCATGATCGGTTCCGGCGACTCATATTCCGGAGCAGTATCGGTGCCTTTGTTGCGAAGCCAGAGGATGTGACTCCTGAGCGGTCCGCCGGTCCAGACGCCCTGCCAGTTGTAGTCTTTCCACCAGTCGTTTTCGGTGAACCAGCCAAACTCGGTCCAGTCGCCATGTCCGACGAGCAAATCATGCACACCGTCACCATCGTAATCCGCGAACCGCCAGAAGTTGTCGCGATTATGCTGAATGGGGATCACGATCTTTGATGGATACACCGGCGTCAGCGTCTTCCAGTCGCCTTCCCGAAACGCGGTGAGTTCATTGTTGCCTGCCAGAATGCGTGGTATTCCATTCACCATTGACAATGTCATGTCCGACGACGCAGGCCCGAGCCGCACGCCAGCCTTGAATACAGGATGACGCTCCGTCGAATTCACTCCCGGATTTTCAAAATACCAAACTCCATTCGACGGACGATCAGGACACGCGACCAGCAGATCGAGATCCCCGTCGTCGTCATGATCCAATGGCATCGGCCACGCCCACAGTCCGACTCCAAGATCAACAACGAGCCCCGGATTGTTGTACTTCAGCCGCGTCAACGGCGGCAGTTCCTGCGAAAACGCCGTGTCGGCCATGCTGCTGGACAGTACCAACAAAATGATGGCGATGTGAGAAGATTTCATCATTGGCCTTCGCAGGGCGGAACCGGATTTGTGCCCGAGTCGGTTCCTGGGCTTTCATTGTCTCCGCTGCAGGTTAGAATCGCGTGAGTGATTTGGCAAGATGCCATGCGGTCTGGTTCGCGGTCCTTTGTAAGAATGCGTGCGGTCTCACAACGCACGCTTTTCAGAATGCGGGTGCGTGATGAAATCTGGTCTTCGGTTCATGATCGGTATGTTGGCCGCCATTTTGCATGCTTCGTATGGAACGGCGGACGACATTGCGTACGTCGCAATTCCGTCGGCAGGTGCGACCTTTGAGACGA
>JAYTAK010000530.1:0-3936 GCA_043737515.1 Candidatus Kuenenia sp.
TGCTGTCGGAATTGAAACCGACAATCGCATTGTTGTGTACCTCGATCGGCGGTCTCATAACCCGATTTTGCGTGAGGCGAATCTCGACAAGGATCTCCCCAAAATCCTCTGGCTGGGCAATCGCAGGCTGGAATTCCAATTCTCATAACTCCAGAAAAAGTGTCATCAGCAAATTGGCCGCGGAAATCCGCGTTTAATGCTTGGCGACTGGCAGCGACCATCGATCCGACCGTCCACCGACAGGACTCAGTCACATTCTACTGTCTGTTTCCGTGCCCGTTAGCCAAGCGACGCGATTCTGCGGATCTGCTGATTGATACTATTCCGCAACCAGCCCGCCGCAATCATTGGGTCACGGACTTTCTTCAGCTTCAGTGGCGTGAAGTCGTTTACAGAAATCCGCCCGAAGTGCTTGATGAGAATCCTGAGCGCACAGCGGATGGATGAGACCTCCGAAGTGACTTTGTCGTTTTTCCGGTAGTAGGTCTCAGTGTACTCAATGTAGAGAACACTGAGACGGTTCAGCGTGACGTTTACAGAATCGGGCTTTCTTCCTGCGCACAGCCAACCGGCAATCAGCACATCGTAAAACTGTTTCGATTCTGCACTACCGTACAGACCAAGGTAGTGGTCTTTGCCATCAATGCGGACTTTTGCATGACCTGAGGCAGTGTGCCGGGAATACTTCGGCGGTTTTCTCATATTGCCGTTCCGGTATAGAAAAAGTGTAAACACCATTTCCAAATCGCACTTCTGAATCTCAGAAGGTTTCCGTAAGTAACGGAACGGCAAGAATTTAGAGAAAAATCGGGGCGACACGATTTGAACGTGCGACTTCCTGCTCCCAAAGCAGGCGCTCTAGCCAAGCTGAGCTACGCCCCGGTTGTTCGAAATTGTTTGAACTGGCTTGCCAATTCTAACAACCACAAACAATTGACACACGCTCCTCCGAATTGGTTCAGACAAGCCTGTGCGGGCGGAAGTGTAGCGTGGGCGAGTCTGCGATGCCAGAGTTCCTGGTCGAAGTTCTTACAGGTTCGAAACAGCTTTCTCTGAATCTGCCCAACGGTCTTGCAGAAACTGCAGGTTGCCGACTTGAATGCAGATTTGGCCGGAATAGCTGGTAGACAGAGTCTGACAGCCTGATCTGAATGATCGCCTACAGATCTCAGTCGCGAGAATGTCGATCGTCCAGCGGGCACGATCTGCTGTGCAATGTCAACTTGCCCGCTGCCAGATGCTGTTGCTGATTTGGACAAATCCTGCTCTGATGTGCGCTCGATAGAGCCAATTGAGGAGCTGAGTTTGTTGATGAAAACAAGACCCGTCGAAGGTCAGGACGAATCGCCGCATGATGTTCTGACCATTGACAAGCATCAGGACGATCCACCGCTGGCAGCGGCACGGCAGACATTTGCGTCTGGTGCGTTCTGGGGTTTTCTCACAACTCAGTTTCTGGGTGCTTTCAACGACAACTACTTTAAGCAAATGGTCCTGTTGACCTGCGCCAGTAACGTCGCGGTTGCTGCTGCCGGAAAGGGGAATCCTGACCGACAGTTTCTGGCGATGGCGGCGTTTGCGTTGCCGTTTGTATTAATGTCCGGGATCGGCGGATTCCTGTCGGATCGTTGTTCCAAGCAGCGCGTGATTGTGGGCTGCAAACTGGCGGAAATCCTGATCATGTCGGTGTCCCTGGTCGTGCTGCTGATTCCGGGGCTCAGCGCCGATGCGCAGTTGATCTGGATGATCTCCGTGCTGGGCCTGATGGGGGCACACAGCGCGATCTTTGCGCCGTCGAAATACGGAATTCTGCCAGAGCTGTTTCGTGGCGACACGTTGTTGCCAGTCAACGGTGCCGTACAGATGACGACGTTTCTGGCAATCATCTTTGGCACGGCCTGCGCCGGATTTGCGCGAGATCATATTCAGCATGCGATGTGGATCGGCAGTGCGATTGCCATCGGCATTGCCGTCTTCGGAACGTTGGCTGCCTTGCTGATTCCAACGACGCGAATTGCGGAGCCCGGCTTGAAGCTCAAAATCGAAAACCTGGCGATCCCGGCGGACATTGGACGACTCGTTCTGCGCGAGCGAGGATTGCTGATGGCCATTCTGGTGGTGTCGGTGTTCTGGTTTCTGGGTGCCGTGACTCAGATGGCGGTGAACACGCTTGGAAAATCGACGCTGGGATTGAGCAACGCGCGGACCAGCCTGATGGTTGTCGCAATCGGAATCGGAATTGCTGCGGGATGTGCGGTGACTGGTTCTCTTGCAAAAGGTGGCAACGGTCGGCGATGGGTCACGACCGGTGCGTTGCTGCTGTGTTTCACGCTGTCAATGGTCGCATTTCTGGGCAGCGGATGGCTGGGAGTACCTGCCAGCTCCGGCATTGTGGACGCCAGTTTTTTCACAGCGCTGTTTCGAGCTGATGCACTGGAATGGGGCTTGCGACTGAACATGATTCTGCTGGGTGGCGCTGCCGGTATGTTTGTGGTTCCCGTGCAGGTCTATCTGCAGCAGGCGCCTCCGGCTGACATGAAAGGGCGGCTGCTGGGGGTTCAGAATCTGGTCACATGGATTGGAATTCTACTGTCTGCCGTTTACGTTGGTGTCGGCGGCGTGTTGCTGAATTTGTTCTTCGGCCCGAACGGCGATGCACGATATCAATGGGTGATTTTTGTATCACTCGCCGCCTTTATGTTGCCGATTTGTTTGCTCTATCGATTGCCGGAAGCTTCAGAAAAACCGGGGGCTAACGCCCTCCGGCTGATCGGTCCCAACCCCAATTCATCGACCTGACAGTACACCAGGTCGTCAATCCCACCTACGCGGCACTCGCACACGCTGGCGGCTTGCGGTCAGGATTCTACGCCCGCACTGTTGTGAGTGGTTCGCCGACAGTCCAGTCGCGGCCACTGCGGATGACTTTGCGGTACAGTGTGTCGCGTTCGACCGGGATGCGGCCTGCTTCGCGAATCAGCCGATGCAGTTGTTCTACGGTCATGCCTTCGGGAGTTTTCGCACCGGCGTCGTGGTAAATCAATTCATGCACGACCGTACCGTCAATGTCGTCGGCGCCGTAGCTGAGCGCCAACTGGGCTGTCTGCTCGCCCAGCATGATCCAGTAGGCTTTGATGTGATCGAAATTGTCCAGCATCAGTCGAGACAACGCGACCATCCGCAAATCAAACACGCCGTCCGCTTTCCGGATCGATGAAAGTTCGGTGTTCTCCGGATGAAACGCCAGTGGAATGAACGTCTGAAATCCGGACGTTTCGTCCTGCAGCGTGCGCAGACGAATTAAGTGATCCACGCGATGCCGCGCCTTCTCGATGTGGCCGTACAGCATTGTTGCATTGGAACGCAGGCCAAGCTGATGAGCCGTGCGATGCACATCGAACCATACATCGCTGTCAGCCTTGTGTTCGCAGATCTGACGGCGTACTTCTTCGTCAAAGATCTCCGCTCCACCGCCCGGCATGCTGCCCAGACCGGCTTCGATCATTTGCTCCAGGATCCATTGAACGGGCTTTTTTGTGATGAAGCTGAACCAACTAATCTCGACGGGCGTCCAGGCCTTGATATGAACTTCGGGACACGTTTTGTGGATAATGCGAACGACATCCAAATACCAGTCGAAACTCTTCTTGTGATGCAGTCCTCCGACGACGTGAATTTCCGTCGCTCCGGCCGCGCGGCCTTCGAGGACTCGCTCACGGAGCATGTCGTCGGTGAATGTGTAGGCTTTTTCGTCCTTCAGATCGGCTCGAAACGCACAGAACCGGCAGCGGTAGACGCACACGTTGGTCGGGTTCAGATGAATGTTCGTGTTGTAAAAAGCAAAGTTGCCGTTCTTGCGTTCGCGGACAGAATTTGCAAGCTGGCCCAGGACATGCAGGTCTGCTCGCTCATCCAGCAGCACGCCGTCGTCAAAAC
>JAYTAK010000531.1:0-3934 GCA_043737515.1 Candidatus Kuenenia sp.
TACTGACCTTGGATCATTGAGACTCGCCTGACCTTGAAATACTGAGACTTACAAGTCGCCGCCCGTCGCGAGTGACCTCCGATTACTGATATCTGGCCCCTGATTCCTGGGGCGTTGCCCCAGGCTGACATAGACTCGCCCCGTTGGGCCTGAACGCACTGATTTCACGGTTCAATAATCGTCGATCGCGTGTTCGATGTAGCGGTCAAACTCGCGCGGCTGCAGTACGTCGGCGATTTGCGCGAGCATTTCGTTAACGTGGTGTGCGAAATCCTGGATCTGCCTGAAGTGCTTGAGGTCCGTTTGGCCGAGCACATCGACGCCGTGCTCGTCGATGACTTTGCGAATCTCGTCCCGTTGACTCTTCCAGTGGGCGGCGTACTTCAATCGGGCGGGGATGGAGAAGACGTCGGTGCCGGGCATTGTGAAGACGCGGGTTCTCTGTCGAAATTCTTCCACGTCGTCGCCGCAGGTTTGCCAGATGATCAGCAGTTCGTACATGCAATTCGGCGACTTCAGGTACGCATCACTCAGGAAGACAAACACGCGGTCGCTGCGGCCGATGTCCCGGCGTTCGAAGGTCGAAAGCCGGTCACCAAGTATGATATGTGTTGTATCGCGGACGATCTTGATTCTGGCAGCTTCGAGTCTGGTGCAGAACTCCTCAACCTTTCCTGCTCGTTCCGGATCGCTGCTGCGTTCCTCCTTCCAGGCATACGAGACGCAGGCCTGGTGTTCATGGGCGGGACGCGGTGAGTCGGTGATGCGGAGGGTTGAGGCGGGAACCAGGTTGCGGATCGCGGCTTCGTCGTCCTTGTCCGGGTCGTGCGGTCGGTCACGGCGACGATCGGTCAGCGGCTCGCCTTCCTTGGTGAACAATCCGCCGGAGCGACCGACGGTTTGGTTAATCCATTCGGTCACAAACTCCAGCAGGTCGCGGGATCGATCCCCCTGAGTCTGCAGGACGATTCGGCCTTCGCATTCGCCTTGCATGTCCTGCACGATGACGGCGCTGGCCCGAGTGGTGGAGTCGTAGAACCAGACTCCGTACTTCCAGTACACGGCACATTCGCCGGCTTTGCGTCCGACGGCAGAGATGATCGAGCGAGCCAGGCCGGGCTGCAGAAAGTTGAACCGCCAGGCACGCTCGATCTTTGGAGCCACATCGTCCCAGCGACCGGCAAGCTGTTGGGACACGCTGGCTCGATCCGGCAGCAGGTCGGGTGCGACGTATTCCGCCTCGAACCGTCCCTTCGGATCAGCATTGCGATGCGTAAAGCAGATGCCGCAGGATTCCATCAGGCTCAGGAAGAGTTCCTGTTCTTCTCGGGAATATTTTTCGACGGGCCACGCCAGGACTTCCAGGAGTGAGCGTGTGAATCGACCGCCGAGCAGCGTGAGCTGGCGGTAGCACTGCTCGCGATTGAAAACGGTGTAGATCGCGTCCAATGCCCAGCTTTGGTCGAGCACGATTTCGTCGCGAAACAGACCTTTTCGATAGAACACGATACCCGCGTTGTGCAGGTAGTCCAGCAGACTGTCGGGCGAACTGATGCCACCGACCTCGGAACACAAATGCTGGAACTGTTGCTTTGTCAGCGTGCGATGTTGCCTGCGGTCGCGGTCGCGATGTGCGTCTTCGTCGAGCCACTTTTGAAGCTGCAGTCGCACCTGCATTCGGCCCTTGCCGATGGTGGTAATCCCTTCCCGACTGTGCAGATAGTGGATTGCTTCACGCAGTGCTTCGTTCAACGAGTCGCGTTTGCGATCCTCTTTCGCGCTGTAGTGAATCTGTTGAAGGTAGGGAAACGCCTGAAGCACTTCAGGATCGGCGGGTGGCTGCAGGACTTCGTCCCGAGGCGTGTCGCATTGGTTCTGGATGAGCACGACCGGGCAGACATTTCCGGCGGAGTGACGAACGTAGTCCAGCCAGTAGGGGAGCGGTCGATTGCGAAATCGCATGCCGCCATGTTCGTACTCGATGTTGGTTTCCGCCGCAGGTGTCCAGACGACGACAAACAACGCCTTTGACTTCAGGAACAGAGCGTGCGTGCCGTGATACAGATCCTGCCCGCCGAAGTCCCACAGGTTGAGCAGTGTCGCCTGGGGATCGCCGGGCATCGGCAGATCTGTCTGGGTGACGGTGATGCCATGCGTGGAATCGGCGTCCTCTTCATACTCTTCGCCCCGCAGACGATTGCAGATCTGTGTCTTGCCGATCCGCCCGTTGCCGATGACGATCACTTTGACATCGGTCACCGGCTCGGCCCCCGCCGCGAGATCGGTCACGTGATCCCGCAAACGCTCGCGGCAGTCATCAACTCCGTCTTGCGACAAAACCTCGGCGGGAATTCCCGGAATGCCCGTCTCGAGGAGGTACAGCCCGAAGGGCCGCTCTTCCCGCAACAGCGCCTGGGGAAACCCAGTCAGCTTGCAGCCACCGGCGTCGATCAACCGTAAGCTCGCCAGGCCCGACAGCGGAGACAGATCACTCACCGACGTACCGCTGCAAAAGAGCGACTGCAAGCTCGCCAGGCCCGACAGCGGAGACAGATCACTCACCGACGTGTTGTGGCAAGCGAGCGACTGCAAGCTCGCCAGGCCCGACAGCGGAGACAGATCACTTACCGACGTGTGGCTGCAATCGAGCGACTGCAAGCTCGCCAGGCCCGACAGCGGAGACAGATCACTTACCGATGTGTTGTGGCAATAGAGCGACTGCAAGCTCGCCAGGCCCCACAGCGGAGACAGGTCATTTACCAACGTGCCGCTGAAACTGAGCGACTGCAAGTTCGCCAGGCCCGACAGCGGAGACAGGTCATTCACTAACGTACTGCTGCAATCGAGCGACTGCAAGCTCGTAAGGCCCGACAGCGGAGACAGATCATCCACTGCCATGTTGCTGCAATCGAGCGAATGCAAGCTGGCCAGGCCCGACAGCGGAGACAGATCATCCACCGCCATGTTGCTGCAATCGAGCGACTGCAAGCTCGCCAGGCTCGACAGCGGAGACAGGTCACTCACCGACGTGAGTATAAGGGAGAGGGCCTGCAGCCGCGGGAATCGCAAGGTGGGAAGGGATGGATTCGAGAAGTCGTTTTCAGCGAGCGAATTCGTCGACTTTGTTGCCTTGCCCGCTTGGTCGTAGAAGCAGTCGCCGAGATTCAACCGGCGGAGGTGCGTGAGTTGATGAATCTCCTCGGGCAGTTCGGTCAGGCCGAGCATTCCGAGATCGAGGAATCCGGTCTGCTTCCGGGCTTCGTCGGCGATCAACCGCCGGGCGATCTCTAAACCTTCGGGATTGGACATCGTGCTTTCTCTGGGTGAATCAGCGGCTGGAGGAGTCTTCTGCTGACGAATGTTGTAGCAGTCATCCGTCACGTGTGCACTCGTGAGCCGTTTGTCGTCCCGGCTTCAGCCGGAATCGTCGCCGAAGAGTGTTGTCAGCGTGCCCGTCACAGGAACGCCTGAAGTATCAGGCTACCGTGACATCAATGCATGATTTTGGGGTAGGCCGAACAAGCGCAGCGCCGTTCCGGCAGGGGTCTGGCACTGCAAACGCTACATCGCCGAATGCCGCGATCTGTTGACCGCATTGGTACCGCGATTGATGAATCCCCGCAACAACGAGCCGCAACGTCTGTCCGTTCGACAATTCCTGGTGGAACGAACCGCCCGCCGCTGCGCGTGGTTCGAGTGAAACGGTCTGTTTGGTCATTCGACCGCAATGCATTGCCCCACACCACGCTCCAACTTGGCGCGGGCTTCGCCCGCAACCCAATTGACGCCCCGGCGGAGCTTGCCTCCGTCGAGCGCGGATCATGACCAGCCGTCAGCCGGAATCGGCACCTGGCCACCATTGCGGCTTGCCCGCATGGAGCCGTGATTCCATTGATCAGCGCCCTACGGAGGCAAGCTCCGCAGTGGCGAAAAC
>JAYTAK010000532.1:0-3932 GCA_043737515.1 Candidatus Kuenenia sp.
AAACTGGATATTACGGACAAAGGTTACGGGATGCCGCTCCAGCTTTGGGTGCAGGCCGCTGATCTCGGCTGGAGTATTCGGGAATTTCCCGTGCCGCGAATTTATCTGGACGAAGCGCGGTCATTCGGCGGTTCACTGGACGATGCCAGTGTGCGACTGGCACATTACCGTTCTGTGCTGAACGCAGAACTCGAACGACGCGGCATGATTCAGCGTTTCACATCCGATTGCGGTGCTGCGTCGGCTCGGTAAATACCATGACTTCACCAGCCGATCCGGTCGCATTGATGCAACTTGCCCTGCAACACGCTCGTCGCGGAGAAGGTTACGTCGAACCCAATCCGATGGTCGGGGCGGTCGTGGCGTCTGCGGATGGAGCCGTTATTTCGACCGGGCATCATCAGCGATTCGGTGAGCCTCACGCGGAGATCAACGCCATCCAGGCA
This sequence comes from Candidatus Kuenenia sp., assembly GCA_043737515.1. Taxonomy (GTDB): domain Bacteria; phylum Planctomycetota; class Planctomycetia; order Planctomycetales; family Planctomycetaceae; genus SXXK01. The sequence goes on from JAYTAK010000532.1 coordinate 447, forward strand.
GCCGGTATGGCAACGGTTGGCAACGATCTGTATGTGACTCTGGAACCCTGCAGCCATTTCGGAAAAACGCCGCCCTGTGCGGATGCGGTGATTAAGGCCGGTTTTCGTCGCGTGTTTGTCGGTTGCCAGGATCCGGCACCGCATGTGGCGGGTCAGGGAATTCAGCGACTGCGGGATGCGGGGCTGGAGGTCACGGTTGGCGTCTGTGGATCCGAATCGCGACGCCTGATCGCACCTTTTGAAATGCTGATGCTGCAGCGTCGTCCGTGGGTTCACGCCAAATGGGCGATGACGCTCGACGGTCGCATCGCTTCACGGACCGGGCATTCCAAGTGGATCAGCAGTGATGCTTCCCGAGCCCACGTGCATCAACTTCGAGGTCGGATGGATGCCATCATTACCGGAGCGGGCACCGTTCGATCCGATGACCCGCTGTTGACGGCCAGACCGGCAGGACCGCGCACCCCGCTGCGAGTCGTCATCGACGCGGATGGAACATCGCTGCACGCCGACACGAATCTGGTCAGGTCACTGTCTCAAGGCCCGGTTCTGGTCTGTGTCGCTGATGACGCTGCGACCGATGACGTCAGACGGCTGAAATCTATGGGAGTCGAAGTGATGGCATTTGCTGTCAGTGTACCGCGACGAATCGATCTGCGTGAGGTCATGGCGGAACTCGGGCGTCGCGGATGCACGAACGTGCTTACGGAAGCGGGCTCCGGAATTCTCGGAAGTCTGTTTGACTCGTCATTGATCGACGAAGTTCATATCTTCATCGGTCCCCGACTCATCGGCGGCGCAACGGCGCGTGGCCCGGTCGGTGGTTTGGGCCTTGAATCAATCCCGGCAATTCCTAACGTAACGCATATTCGCCAAACTTCGATCGGCGATGACATGCTGATCGAAGGTGATGTTTGCCGGGACTGATCCCACTTCAGCAAACATCCATCGACCACGAAAACCAGCCCCCATGAATCCTCCGACGGCTTTGCACTCAGGCATCACCAACAATTCCATGACGCTGCGTTACGACGTCCGGGAGCAGGACCTGGCGACCGTGCGTGAGATTTTGGAATCGACGGGTTTCTTTTATCCGCCCGAGGTCGATGTTGCCGTTGAGCTTGTTGAAGAACGACTGCGCAAAGGTGAAGCGTCCGGATATTTCTTTGCCTTTGCGGAACTTGACGGGCGCACGGTCGGCTACTCGTGTTGCGGTCCGATTGCCTGCACGACCAGCAGTTTTGACATCTTCTGGATCGCCATTCACAGCGACGCGCAACGGCACGGCATGGGCAAGTGGCTGATGTCCGTCACGGAAGAGCTGATCTTCGGTCGCGGCGGTGAACGCATCTATGTCGAAACATCCGGGCGCGAGCACTACCTGCCGACACGAAAGTTTTATGATCGCTGCGGCTACCAGCAGGTCGCTGAACTACCGGAATTCTACGGTGAACAGGACTCCAAGGTGATTTATCTGAAGATGAAGCCGACCGCGGCACCACCGTTTGTCCCCGCGTCCGCGGATGGGATTCCTCAACCCGGCACGCCGCCGGAATTTGAATCACTGCTGCCGGAATTTCGGCGACTCTGCGAAATTGTCGCGCGACTGCGAGCCCCGGATGGATGTCCGTGGGATCGGCAGCAAACAATGAAGACGATCAAGCCATACACGCTTGAAGAAACCTACGAGTTGCTCGAAGCGATCGACGCGGACGACAACGATGCCATCTGCGAAGAGTTGGGCGACGTGTTGCTGCAGGTAATTCTGGACTCACAAATCGCTGCCGACGAACAACGCTTCCTGCTGACCGACGTTGTCCGACACATCGCCGATAAAATGATACGCCGCCACCCACATGTGTTCGGCAACGTGGATGCTCAGACAACAGAAGACGTCAAACGCAACTGGCATGACATCAAACAGCAGGAAAAGCCGACTCGCGAATCGCAGCTCGACGGGATTCCCGCCGCGTTACCTGAACTCGCTCGCACAGCACGCATTACCGCGCGCGTTGCAGCAGTGGGATATGATTTCCCTGATCGACGCATGTTGTTCGACAAGCTGAATGAGGAACTCGCGGAACTGGCGGTAGAACTTTTCGGCTCGGCCACCGTTCCGACAGTGCTCGCGACCGTGGATTCCGCTGTGATCCCTGACGCACCGTGGTCTGATCCTGTGTTGAAAGAAAAAGCGGAATCTGAACTGGGTGATGTGCTGTTCGTGCTGGCCAATATCGGTCGCCGCTGGGGCATCAATCCGGAAGAAGCGCTTCGCCGCAGCAACGCGAAATTTTCACGACGTTTTCAGGCGATCGAAGCGGCGATGAAGAGTGAGGGACGCAGTATGCAGGACGCAACGCTCCGCGAAATGGAAGATGCCTATCAGGCCGCCAAGCGTCGTGAACCAAAATCGAACGGCTGAAACATGAAACTGCGATTCATCACCGTGGGCGGGACGATCGATAAGATCTATTTCGATCAGCTCAGCGAATACCAGGTCGGCGCACCGGGCGTTGAGCGGATTCTTCTGGATCTGCCGGTTGCGTTCGAATACACGATCGAAGCAGTGCTTCGAAAGGACAGTCTGGACATGACGCCCGAAGATCGGCAGCTTGTCAGGCAGGCGGTGGAACGATGTCCGGAGCAGCACATCGTGATCACTCATGGCACGGACACGATGATTGAAACGGCCCGGGTCCTGATCGGAATTCCCGGCAAGCGGATTGTGCTGACCGGTGCGATGCAGCCCGCCAATTTCAGTCACAGCGATGCGACGTTCAACGTCGGCATGGCAATCGGCGTGGCCATCACGCAGCCAGTCCCCGGCGTCTGGATCACCATGAGCGGCCAGGTCTTCGACCCGCTGAAAGCTCGCAAGAACCGCGAACGAGGCGTATTTGAACACACGTAGCTTGACTCTCCGAGTCGAGTGGCTTGAAGATCACCCGATGCATCAAAGCAAGAGTGACAGTGTACCAGGAAGAGCGTGAAAGAGATTTTAACCACGGATATCGCGGATTTCACAGATAAACACACTGTGATCCATCCGTACCATCCGTACCATCCGCAACATCCGCAGTCAGAAAGCTGCGATTGGAAAGACGACTGCATTCAAAATACACCGCAAGAAACTTCCTCGCCCTGCGTAAATCCAGAGCGTTCGTAGTACATTGCAAAGGCGTCCAGGTAAATTCTGCGGCACCACGGTCGCCGATTTTCTGCGTGTGGGTCTACGTTCACGAACAATGCGCCAAACTCGCAACTGTACTGTGAAAACGACCGCCGGAACGGTGCCGCGCTTGGACCGGGCTGCAGTTCGTCCATTCGCACAAAAGAACGTGGCGATGCAGACAATTGAGTTCTGTCCTCGCGCACTCCTGTACCTCCGAATTTACAGTACATCCAAATGGAAACCCCATCACCAATTCAAAAGCAGGCTCTGCGACAAAGCACACTCCTCGGGCTACTCTCAGGTATGACGGTGGC
>JAYTAK010000533.1:0-3930 GCA_043737515.1 Candidatus Kuenenia sp.
GCGAGCATCGCTGCGAGTCTGGTGGTATCGCATCTGCGAGAACGCCGCGCGGGATGTGTTGCGAATGGGATGGCAGAAGGCGCGGGCACGGGAAGTGAATTCTGACGACTCGCTTGCTGGAATTTCAGAGCGACGGTACTCGCGGGTCATTGATTCAGAATCCGCAGCGAGCACGGTGCCTCCTCCAGACGCCGTCCATCACGACTTGAAAGAAGTGCTGAGCGAGCTTCCGGAAGTGCAGCGAGCCATTCTGCTCGCCGACGCGGCCGCGCGAGACGATGTGGCTTGCAGCCAGCGGCTGGGGGATGAACTTGGCTTGCCGGCATCGACCGTGCGAGTTTACCGCAAGCGTGCGATGGACCGCGTGCGACGCGAACTGATTGCCCGAGGACACGGGCTTGAAGACATAAAGCACCTCTGATCGCTCGATTCCTGCCGCCACTTCGTAATCTGAAATTTGAAATCTCGACTGAGAGTCTCTTATGAACGACGAACCACAAACCCAGGCTGACGCAACGTTGCATCGTCTGATGACGACTGTGATCGGGCCGGACGCATTGAGCGATGAAGAAATCGAGTCGCTGTTGAATTCGGCTGATCCGTCAATGGCACTCAGCGATGAACAAACTCAGCGAATCGTCGGCAAGGTCAACCGTCTGCTCAACGCTGCGAAGACTTCTGCAAGCGGCTCAGGCCCAATGCTTCCGGTCGATCAGCGTCCGCGATTAGTGTCTGCAACAACGCACGAACCTCCACGACCAATCCGAATCCCTGCGGTCGTGGCACTGCTGGCGTCGATGCTGGCACTGGTGTCGGTGATTGTGCTGACGCCTGAAACACCATCGAAGTACAGAATCTCACAGGGTGATCAACGGCAGATGACATTGTCAACGATTCTGGCCCCGCGTTACTGGATGACCGCAAAACCGTTACCAGACGCAGTGCCAGTAACGAAAGTTGCCGTCGGTGATGAAATTGCCACGGGCGATCTGGAACGTCGCCGAGTCACCCTGCCTGATGGTTCTGTGCTGTATGTGAACAGCGGATCGCAGGTGAAGATTGCCACCGAGCGGCGGGTTGAGGTGACCAGGGGTGAGGTCTTTGTCGAGGTGGTGCCGGCGTTTGATCGTGCATCGCATGGCACACAAAGTAGCCGTCACTCTCTGAGTGACGAAGCCGCTGATCATGCCACGACGGCAATCGTCACTCAGAGAGTGACGGCTACATTGCCGTTCGAAATCGTCACGCCCAATCGCACTGTCACAGCCCTTGGAACGAAATTCTCCGTTTCAGTTGACGATGCCGAAACTGACGTGATGGTAACGCAGGGGAAAGTGAAAGTTTCAGGCGTTGACGAAGTCGTGGTGGCTGGGCAACAGGTCAGAGCCTCCGGAGCGTACGCCTTCGCGTCGGCACCGCAGGCATCGGCCGCGCTGGAGTGGACGCGGGATATGCTGGCCGCAGCGACCGGGCCGCTGGTTCCAAAGAGCGAATACTCCGGCGGAGCCCTCGTGACGGTCGATCCGAACGGGCAGAGTTCCAGGCTGAGTCTGCGGAATTATCACATCGACGTGCATATCGAAGACGGGTTCGCTCGGACGACGATCGATCAGACGTACTTCAATCACACGCACTCACGGCTGGAAGGCACGTTTCATTTTCCTCTTCCGACCGATGCGTCGTTGTCACGGCTAGCGATGTATGTCAACGGCAAGCTGATGGAAGGCGGCATGGCGGAACGCGATCATGCACGTAACACGTTTGAAGAGATCAAACGCAAGATGCTGGACCCGGCGTTGCTGGAATGGGTCGATGGCAGCACGTTCAAGATGCGCGTATTCCCGTTGGAACCGCGTCAGGAAAAACGCATTGTGCTGAGCTATTCGCAGCGGCTGAATTCCGCTGAAGGTCAGCTCCAGTATCGATTTCCGGCAGGTCACACAATGGATGCCGTGCAGGACTGGTCGGCTCATGTGCGAATTAAAGGCGGAGCCGGTTCTGAGTGGCATTCGCAGTCTCATGCGATGACGGCAACGGAAGACGCGGGCGATCTGGTGCTTGATGCCGGGTTAAAAAATGCGTTGATGGATCGTGATTTTGTTTTGAAAGTTGCAGACAACAACAATCTCAAATCTCAAATCTCAAATTTCAAATCAGAAGGCCAGCAATACCTCATGCTGCGCCTGCGGCCGGATCTTCCCGGCGAAATGCAACGTCAGCCGCATCACTGGGTCTTCCTCTTCGAACACGCCGGCGATCGCAGCCCGTTGCTGGCCAGGGCACAGATTGAAATCGTTCGTACGCTGCTGGAAAACGCGGAACACTCGGATACGTTTTCAATCGTCAGTGCATCGACTCGGGCTGAACTGTACCCGGCTGAGCGCCAGCTCTGTACTGCAGAGAATACCGCTGCCGCGATCAAGCATCTGGACAACATCCACCTGGTCGGAGCATTGGATCTGGCCGCTGCGTTCAGGAAGTGTGCTGAAGAAATCGCTCTGCCGCATTTGCTGGACAACGGTTTGGTGCCTAGATCGAAAATCCTGGTTCACCTCGGTTCCGGCCTGCCCGCGCTCGGCGAACGCGATGCATCAAAGCTCGCCGCAATGCTTCCCGCCGAAGCGCAATACGTTGGCATCGGAGTCGGCCGTCGCTGGAACCAGGCGATGATGAAACTGGCGGCGTCTCGCACGGGCGGATTGAGTACTCAAATCAACCCTGACGAAGAAATCGCCTGGCGTGCCTTTGACGTGTTTTCAAAGCTGCACTCGCCGAGACTGGTGAATGTTCGTGTCGAGACTGCGACCGTGACAGCGGAAAACGCCATGCGTTCAGGCCCGAATGGGCCGACACAACCTCTGCCGGTGGCGTCAGCCACCGGTACCGATCCACTTAGACTGAAAAGCCCTGAAAGGGCGGCAGAAATCATCTGTGGCGACTTGTGTCGGGCCTTCAGCCCTTTGTGTTATCTCGCAATGCAACCGGGGCCTCACGGCCCCGGCAATGGATATGTCGGCCCATCCGGGCCTGAATCGCAAGCTGCCGAATTCTCAATCACGAAAGTTGCATTCGATACTCCACAATTCCTGCTGTTCTCCGAAACAATCACACATGGCGAAGAACTCGCCGCGATCTGCCGAGTTCCCGAAGGGCAGCCGCTGCCAGCGTCAGTCACCGTGACCGCGACGCTGAACGGCAAACCGTGGACGCAAACAATTCCGGTCGCCAACGTCAAAGATCAGGCCACGTATCTGCCTCGTCACTGGGCGAAGCTGGAAATCGATCGCTTGCTCGCCGACAACGCCGAGCAGCATCGTGAGGCCATCGTGGCACTCAGCAAATCGATGTACGTGATGAGCCCTTTCACGTCTCTGCTGGTCCTCGAAAACGAAGAAATGTACACTCAGTTCAACATCGACCGAGGCCGCAAAGACCACTGGGCACTGTACCCGTGCCCGGAGCAGATCGAAGTTGCAGTGGAAAACACCGACAAGGCTGCTCCGACGGAAGGTGTCACGGCAGATCTGCCAAAGACACCAGCCGATGTGATGTCAACGATCACGCGAATTCAACCGCCTCAATGGTTCACATGGAATTTCCCGCAGATGGTATTGGGAGACGGATCGAGCAGATACGTCGTTCCTCAGTGGGGTGTTGAAGCAGACGGACGATTGTCGCGAGTGAATCCGTACTACAACTATCGAGGGACGAGCGACTTCGGTCTTAGCTCTGGTAACGGATCACTGAATCATTGGGACCGAACGCAGCTGCAAGGCAACATGTGGTTTAAGGACAATGCAGACACGTACTGGCTGGACTCGGACAATGATGGTGATGGAATTCAAGAGGGCATCTGGAATGAATCCTCGATATCCCTGAGGAATCTCAATCTGCATGGTAACGCCGATTGGTATTTTCGCGGAAACCCGG
>JAYTAK010000534.1:0-1639 GCA_043737515.1 Candidatus Kuenenia sp.
GGGACAGCAGGGATCTCGTTTGACTTGGCATCGACGGACATCTGCCTCAGCACGGTGCGTGTTCCCACCGCGAATGCCGTGATCGTATGCACTGCGGACTTACCTGATGCCTTGTCGAACGAACCTCGCAACAGCTTTCCATCGATGGCGACTCCTTTGTTGCGCAGGCTTCCAGCAAACTCGTCAGCCCATCCATGCATGGCCGAAAGAAACTCTCCCGTGTCGAGCTTTGCAAAGATTCGACCAAATGTATCGTGACTCGGTATTCCGCTTTCCATCGGAATATACTTTTCAAACCAGTCGTATCTGGCGGCCACAAACCGCTCCACATCTGCCCATCCGTTCGCCCCACACATCGTCGCGGTTAATGCCATGAAGATCATCTCATGAAGATCGTGTGTTGGTCCCCGATATGCTCGAGGGTCTGTAACTTTTTCAAAGTGTTTGTAAACAATACCAGCGGGCCCCGTATGCATCGCGTCGCTCCTTCGTCAAAACTCCACTGTACAAAACTTGACTATTGACGAAGTGAACTTCCTTGCAATGATTGGACCAAACGCACTGGCGACATGCGATTGCCCTGGGCAGCTCGCAGATTGGTCGTGGGCATGAGAGCAAACTGTTGCTGCGTCAACGCACGAGTAATTCTTCAATCTTTGACCGAAATATCGACTCCGGTTGCGACCCCTTGAATTCACTGTTGTGCATTGACGGAGACCATACGAGACGGACGTCGAGTTGGTGTTCGGCAAAGTACCAGATTGTCTCTTTTGCACGATTGATCGCAGTCGAACATCAGATTCACGCGATTGATGCCGAGTTGTTTTGCGAAGCGGGCAATCTTTTCGCCCTGGGGTTCGGTCATCCGATTTGACATGATGCCGAGGGCGGGGACGCCGTGATTGTCGAGGCCGATGACGTCGTTGAAGCCTTCCACGATGATGAGGCCGTGCTGAGTGATAAACTCGCGGTAGCCGGGTTCCTGCAGGCGGCTGGCTTGTTGGCCGAAGAGTTCGATGCCTCGATGAAAACCTTTTTGGAACCGATACTTGGCGGGTGGTTCTTTTCCTGAACGTTCGGCAGCGGAGAGTTACTGGTATTCCTTTTCTTTCTGTTCGAATTGCACATCGCGTCCGGCCCACGCCAGGACTTTGCCCTGCTCGGAGAGCACGGGGTAGAGGATGCTGCTGCGGAGTGACCAGCCGCGTTTGTCGCCTCCACCGTCGTTGGGAAGGTAACCGAAACGCCACTTGGTCATCGACTCAGAAGAAAGGGCGGGATGGCGACGAATGTATCCGGCGGCGGCGGGGTTCATTGTTGCGACGTCGCGGATGAGTTTTTCGTCGATGTTGTGGAGTTCGCGGATTCGTTCTTCAGGGGAGTCGATCAGCGGGGTGTTGATGAGAAGCGGGGGAGTTTTTGTGGAAGGTCCAGGTGACTTGCTGAGCCCGGCGAATAGCGGCTTGCCGCTCACGACGGGGTGGCTGGTGCCGGCGAGAACTTTCTTCACACGCTGAAATTCGTCGCCCTTCAGTTTGCTGCCGGATGGTTTCGAAGGCTCTACGACAAATGAAGTGCGCGGGGAGGGAAGGCAATTGAACCTCTTTGCATTGGCGGATCAGAGTCGTTGACCTGGACA
>JAYTAK010000535.1:0-8966 GCA_043737515.1 Candidatus Kuenenia sp.
GCAGACAGTCAGAAAGTGGTCATCGTCCTGAACGGGAAAGGACTTAAATCGACCCTGATAAACATGACCCGACCCCGTCGATTTGCGATGCGCGTGCCACCGTTGCGTGTGAGTCAGTGTCAGCCAGCCAACAAACCGAGACAACTCATCATCTTCCCGAGGCCACAACACCAGGTGCCAGTGATTTCGCATCAGACAATACGACAGCAGCCGCATGCCGGTTCGAGCCACGGCTTCCTGAAGCACCGTCTCAAACGCGATGAAGACTTCATCCTTCGTAAAGATCGGCATCCGCGCGTTCGCGCGGTTCAGCACATGATAAATCCAACCGCCTGGAGCTGATCGTTTTGGTCTTCCCACGTCTCAATCATACCCCAATCCCTCTCGCCTGTCAATAAACGGTTCCTGACACCTTTTGTGCTGACCTGACACCTTTTATGCTGACCCTGACACCTTTTGTGCCCTCTTGCTGTTCATCCGACATCGTGTACATCTCGACCATTGTGTTACTGCTCCAGGAAGTGATTCGGGACGACGTCCATCGGCTTCTGGACGACTCCGGCCTTGCTTCATCTTCATGCCGGTCTCGGCCTGCAGGGACCCGGGTGGCCATGGATTGAGAAACGGAAGCCACATCGACGGCTGTAACGTGCTGTCCAGCAAGCTGCCCTACATTCAGGGAATGCAAGCCAGTGCCTGGGCTTCGCTTTCTCCAATCATGGACGACGGACCAGGAAGTCCACGGCTTATGCTTCACCCAGAGCCGGTAAACCTGCTATACCTCACCCGGCTCGCCGGGATTGAAGCTGCCACATCCGCGACTAATTGCGACAAATGGCCTTCGATGTTCATGGAATACTGCAGCATCTGATTTCAGACGGACAAGAACGAAACGCTCGATGGATACAAAAATCCTCACTTATCACGAAGACTTTCTGGAACTGTGCGAACATATTCGGCAGTGCGGAATCGTCGCATTCGACTCAGAATTCGTGTCGGATATTTCCTATCGCCCTGAACTGGGCCTGCTGCAGTTTGCGACTCCCGAACGCTGCGTGGCCGTTGATCCGCTGGCGATCGCGACGCTCACGTCGTGGTGGGACATCATGGCCGATGATTCCACGACCGTGATTGTGCATGGCGGTCAGGCGGAGATTAAATTCTGCGTCCAGATGAGCGGACGTATTCCAAAGAAGCTGATTGATGTCCAGATTGCCGAGGGCTTACGCGGACGCAGCTATCCGCTGTCGTATTCAGCGATCGTGGAACGCGTCCTCGGAAAACGAGTGGCCAGTAATCAGACACGGACCGATTGGCTGCGTCGTCCGCTGTCGCCGGAACAGATTCACTACGCGCTGGAGGACGCCGCGTTCCTGCCGGAGATCTGGGAGCGTCAGAGCAAGTCCCTCGCAGCCTGCGGTCGTCTGCACTGGGCACACGCGGAATTTGATCGCATGTGCCAGGACATTTTCGACGAGGAACAAACGCCGCCGTGGGAACGTGTTTCCGGGATTCATAAACTGCCGCGACGTGAGTTGCTGGTCGCCCAACGCCTTGCGAAATGGCGTGAAGAAGAAGCGGCGTTCCGCAATCGGCCACCTCGGAGAATTCTGCGGGACGACCTGCTGATCGATCTTGCCAAACGACGACCGAAGACCGTGCAGCAGGCTTTGGCCACGCGCGATCTGAATCGTCCCGAATACAAAAAGCGACTCGACGATATCATCGTTGTGATCGAAGAAGCGTGTGCAGTTCCGGACGACAAGCTGCCGCCCCGACAACGATCTCGCGATGAGTTCTCGTCCGATGAACAGGTCATCTCGCGATTGCTGGGTCTGGCGCTGGGAAATGTCTGTGCCGAACTGGATGTCGCTCAGTCGCTGGTCGGTACGAGCCGCGATCTGACAGAACTTGTGCGGTCTGTTCGCAGCGGCGAAAAAACCGGACCACCGCGTCTGCTCGATGGCTGGCGCGGCGAAGCGTTCGGTAACCTGCTGCGCGATGTGCTGGACGGTCGTGTGCGTTTTCGCGTCGCTCCGCCGAATTCTTCGACGCCACTGATCTTTGAAGCACACGAATAGTCGCGTCGAATGACGGTCGCTTTACAGTGTCACGTTGCGTTCGCGCGGATGAAGGCAGTCCTGTTCGGCCTTGCGCATCTTGACCGACATCTTGCTCACGGCGTCCATCATTGTGCGGACCTGGCCGTGAACGGGAAGCAGGAATTCGTCTTCTACCTTCTGACTGATGGAATCATTCCAGTGCTCCCGCGTCGCCATCCAGGCGGCTTCGAGTTGTCTCAATGCGTCTTCAAGACGAGCAGCAGGACTGATGAAATCGACTCGTTTCATGGCGCGGGCCTTTCTGGTTGCTGCGGCAGGCAGTAGTCGCAAGAATCCTTTCGGATGTTATCAGAAAAGCAAACATCGTGAAAAGATCCGTACTATGAATCTTCCGCGTATCGTAATCGTCTGCTGGATGTGTTCACTGCGTGCAAAGCAGTCTATCCGGCACATTCGAAGATTGCACCTTTCTCGGAAGACGTCATGATTCCTTCTGGGCATCGCTGCATGGGAATTGTCCCGACAAAGTCCACCACCATCGATGATCCGCTCTAAGCGCACAGGTTTGTATTGATCGGTGCCGACAAGCCCCACATAACCATCTAGTCATTGTAGTGACCAATGCGTAAGGAAAACCCCCTCAAGCCGTTCCACTCTGGGCTTCCAATTAAGGAAATTGAGCCTGTGATACCGTGGCACGCAACACGCGACGACCTTGCCGCGTTGATCCCCGACAGTATTATCACCTCACAGAATCAGCACTGGGTGTCCCTAAAATGCACCATATTGAATGTTCAGGATGAATTTGGTTTCAGTTTCATTCCACACCCGGATCCGTTGTTTCGTGAGGTTCAAGTTTACGATGACGATCCGAACTCGATGATGGAACGGTTTTCATTGTTTACGCGGGCCATTAAAGACCTCCTCGGCCCGTCCACTATGGAATTTGAAAAGAGTATTCGATGGCACGACAAACTCCTCGTCCTCGATCTGTCGATATCGGACGGTCGCGACACGCCTGAAGGGCCAACGTTTCCTCGATTCATGCTCTCATTTCAAAACACCATGCGATATGCTTCACATTGGAACAATCGAGGATTTCGCCGGCTAGGACTCGAATAGTGGTGCTTTCACTTCGCGAGCGCGGATGGATCGCGCCGTTTGAGCTTCAGGGTTTAACCCGAGTGGGCTTGTGGCGGGACGCTCGGCAACTAGCGGTACAAACTCAATTGTGCAAAACCTTCTGCTGGCAATTCCGGCAATTGAATCCTGCTGCTCTTTCCAAACCTGAACTTCAAACCTCAGTCACAGGCGTGGTGTGCCTGCGCTGCCGCTTGTCACACCCTACAGATTTACAGCCCGGCGAGCCGTGGATGTTTGTTGATGCCCGTATTGCAGTTCTCTTTGCACTACGTACAATTCGTGCGTCCTGTTGACGCCTGCGACTTTCAGTCAAGTATGAATTCAGGAGGTATGTGCGATGCGGTTACTCACCAGAGTGTTTTTCACGATTGCGGCAACGTGTCTGTGCGTCAGCCCGGCGATGGCAGACGACGCGATCCTGTCCAGGGCCGGTGACATGAAACTGAAAGAACCCGACTATTCGTCCAAGCGCCCGCTGTATGCCTGTGCGGCCATCGGCTCAAAGGCCGCACTGAATGTCTGGTTCGTGCTCGACAAGTCGGAGAAGAGCAAAGATGGCTACGATATTCTCTGGGTGGATCTGAACGGCAACGGCGATTTGACGGAGACAGGCGAGCGTTTTAGCTGGCTGGATGAAAACGGCGAGCGGATGCGAAAGATCAGTCTGCCGGACGTTGTCGATCCGGACGGTGGAGCGACACACACAAACTTCGGAGTTTCGCTCAGCGATGCAGAGATTGGAGAAGGCATGATCGGCCTCCGCTGGCGCGACGAGCACAAGATCGGGGGTGGTTATCCCGAGGACCCGGAAACCGGTTACATGCCATTTGCGCCCACCATGAAAGAGGCACCGGTCGTCTGGTTCAACGGAGATGCACCATTTCAGTTTCAACGATGGATTGTGGATCCGTTCGTGATTGGGAGTGAAGAGGACATTCGGCTGTTCCTGGGATGGCAAAGCAAAGGTCCGAAAAGTTTCTGCTCAACGCAGACGCATGTGCTGCCTGAGGGCGAACAGGTGGAAGCGACTCTGATCTATCACGATACCGAGAACAAGCAGCAATCGGTTGAAATGATGCTGACAGAACGCTGCTGAGCAATGCTCTACCACGGCCCGGTCCGGGTCCCTGAAAATGCTCGTCCAGGCACCGCAATCGTTCGCGTCAGACTCAGCAAGGATTCAAAGTTTAAGTCGATCCCGACCGACATCAAGATCGAACTTGTGGCCGCCACTCTCGAACAGTAAGACGCAACTTTCATTTGGATATACTCGCCACAACACATCTTCCACGTCCCGGTATGATTGGAACATCATCCGTTTTTGCCGCATTTATTGTCATTTTGATGGCAATCTCTGTTCGAAAATGTCCTGCAAAGCAGCGCGAAGGGTTCACGATCCTGTTCCCGTTTTTCTGCCTGTCTTTTGCGATGTGGTCGATCTTCGCTCGTATCGGGTTTGACATGGAGCACTACGTCGCAACGTTTATTTACTCGGCAGCTGCCTTCGGCTTTTCTATTCACAACTTCCACTTCTCACAACGATTTCATTTCGTAAACGGAATTGTCTCCAGCCTGTTCACAGGGGTCTTCTTAATTTTCCTCTGCTCGAGCCTCGCCTCCCGTGCCGCGTTCAAGAACATGGATGCCACATCGCTGTTGTGGGTGTCAGAAATTGCTTTTCTGGTGTGTTGGTCCAGCGCTGTGTATGCGGTTTTTGTACATCGCAGGCGGTCTCTTCATGCGCCCGGTCAATCGTCCTCAAACACAGACTCATGATTGAAGCATTCACTTGTGGTGCTGACTTGTGATATCCCCGAATCAGGACTCTACGCCGGTGATGTTGGTGCCGTCGTTCACGTCTACGGTCAGGGGGCGGCGTACGAAGTCGAGTTTGTTGACGGAGATGGAACAACCGTTGCGTTGAGTACGCTCAAATCTGAAGTCGTTCGTCCGGTTGGCAGTGGCGAACTCCTGCACACACGGCGCCGTGATCTGGCCGAACAAAGCGGCAGTAAACGCGATTTTTCAGGTCCAGGGGTCTGGGAATGCGGTCACGACTCAATTGTGCAAAGCACCCTGCGAGCCGTTACGTCAATTGAACGCTGCCGCTCCTTCCAAACCTGAAATTCAAACCTCAGCAAGGCGCTCGGTGGCGTCGCCGAATTTGTCCAGCTTCACGCCGAATTTGTCCAGCAGCGACAGGTACAGGCTGCACATTTTGCGGTTGGGTTTGTCGAGATAATCGAGGACTCGACCGGTCTCCAGTTTGCCGCCGCCTTTGCCGAGAATCACCACGGGTAATTTGGTCGCGTCGTGGCTGCCGGTGTGCATGCTGCTGCAGTACATGAGCATCGAGTTGTCCAGAACCGTCCGTTCGCCTTCCTGAATGGCGTCCAGTTTTCCGGCGATGTACGCAAATTGTTCGATGAAGAAGCGATTCACTTTCAGCCAGTCGTCGGATTCCTGATGCGACAGCAAGTGATGAATCATGTAGTCCACGTTGAGGTTAGGAAACCGCAGGGACGAATGGTCATTGTTGAGTTTGAGCGTACACAGTCGAGTGGAATCCGTCTGGAAGGCCAGCACGAGAATGTCGCTCATCAGGCGCATGTGTTCGGCAATGTCCTGAGGAATGCCGTCGGCGGGTCGCGGGATGTTGGGTTTGTCGAGCGTCGGTTTCCAGCCCTGCAACTCGCCGCGCTGACCGGCGCGGGAGATGCGTTGTTCGACTTCGCGAACGGATGCCAGGTATTCGTCCAGCTTCTGTTGATCGCTGAGACTGATGTTGCGGCGCAGATCGTTGGCGTCTTCGAGGACGGCATCGAGGACGCTCTTGTCGCCTTTACTGGCTTCGTCTCGGAACAGTCGGTCGAATGCCAAAGCCGGATAGACTTCCAGCGGCGTCGGAGTTGTCGGTGAACTCCATGAGATATGGCTGCTGTACAGCATCGAGTAATTCTTATGTACCGATGGATTGGCTTTTTCACAACCCAGCACGAGGCTTGGCACCTTCGTCGTTTGTCCGTAACTTTGCGCGAGCAACTGGTCGATACTGGTGCCGCTGCGAATGCCGCCGCCGGCTTCCAGTGGCGCGCCGCTCAGCAGGTTGCCGGTTTGAGAACTGTGAATGTTGCCCTTCAACGCTTCTTCGTTGTACAGCCCTTTGACAAACAGCATTTTCTCGCGAAAGTCATTCAGTGGTTCAAGAACCTTGCCAAGTTCCATGTCCTTTCCGGCCCCTGTAGCCCACCAGTGATCCTTGTGAAACCCATTGCCGGAAAACAGGACTGCCATCCGAATCGGTGCTTCTCCTGTCGCGGCGGTTGTCCCGACTTCCTGTCCCCAGACCCGCAGTGATTCCATCCACGGCAACGCCATCGTCACGCCAAGTCCCTGCAGCATGGTTCGGCGCGTGGTCAAAAATGCAGTCATGGGAGGCTCCTGGGGCGGGATTTTTCGGAAAGGAGTTGATTCAAAGAATCGGGTGATTCAGTTAAGCGGTCAGTTGTTGCTCGCAGGTTGGCAGGATTGGTATAAGATTACTTACAATGTCCGAGGAATGGAAGCACCGTTCCCGACGGATGGATTCAATTCAACGGTCAACTCAACGGTCAACACTGGTCAGCAATTGAGAGTTTACTTATGCCGGACGCCGGGATTCTGGCGACGATGTTGTTGGTGCTGGGTTTGTTTCTGCTGGGACTGGAGTTCTTTATTCCCAGCTTTGGAATGATTCTGGCCATCGCCGTCATTTCGCTGATCGTATCGTTCTGGAGCGCCTGCAAAGCGTGGTGGGGCGTCAATCCGGCGTTCTTCTGGACGTACGTCGTCTTGCTGATTGCCGGCATTCCGGGGTCGCTGATGAGTGCCGTGGCCATCATGCAGAAGACGTCGCTTGGCAACCGACTGATTCTTCGGCCCCCGCCTCCCGTCGAGAACAAGCTCCCGAATCCGCTCGACGAATTGATCGGCCAGCGCGGGACGGCTGAGACTTTGCTGACCCCCGGAGGCATGGTTTCGATCAATTCCGAAAGGTTTCATGCCGAAAGTCTCGGCATGCTCATCGAACCTCAAACCCCCGTGATCGTCGTGGCCACCCGGGCCAACCGGATTGTCGTGCGACCGTGGACGGCGGATGACGACAAGGCATTGCACCGCGTGGTGCTTGACGGGCTGCCGGTCGTCGATACGGAAGTACTGGACCCCGCCACAAATTCGAAAAATTCCGGAATCGACAACCTGACCTCGTTGCCGCACGAAGCCAACGAAAACGGTGACCGACTTGACTTCGAGATTCCGGACGATTACACCCAATCTTCTGAGACCTGACTGATCCGGTTTCGATGACCATCCGTTTCGCTTTTCAAGACCTTCCATGATTCCCATATCACCCGTTATTCAAGAGATCACCATGCAACACATTCTGCTGGCAGACATCAGCGAACCAATCAAATGGGGCCTTCTGGTTTTCGCATTGCTGGTGACGATCGTCTTTCTGGCGATCTTTGCTCAATTTGCCAGCTTGTGGCTGCAATGCAAAATGACACGAGCTGGAATCGGCCTGCTGGATCTGGTGTCGATGCGATTTAGGCGTGTGAATCCGGTGGTGATCGTCCGCAGCAAGATCATGACCGTGCAGGCTGGGCTGACGAAGAAGTATCCAATCTCGACGCGTGCTCTCGAAGCCCATTATCTGGCGGGTGGCAATGTCCCGAACGTCATCCGCGCCCTCATTGCGGCCGAAAAGGCCGACATCCCGCTCGACTGGAATACCGCTCAGGCAATTGACCTTGCCGGACGCGATATTCTGGAAGCCGTAAAGACCAGCGTGTATCCAAAGGTCATCGACTGCCCCGACCCCAAAAGCCCACAGGGAACATTGTCCGCAGTCGCTGGGGACGGCGTGGAGCTGCGAACCAGAGCGCGAGTCACCGTGCGGACGAACATTCAGCAATTGATTGGCGGAGCGACGGAAGAAACTGTCATCGCCCGTGTGGGGCAGGGCATTGTGCAGGCCATCGGATCAACGGCGTCGTACAAACTGGTGCTGGAGAATCCGGATTCGATTTCCAAGACTGTGCTGCAGCAGGGCCTTGAGGCGCAAACGGCCTACGAGATCGTGTCGATCGATATTGCGGACGTAGACGTCGGCGAAAACATCGGAGCGCGATTGCTGGCCGACCAGGCCGAAGCTGACATGCGCGTCGCACAGGCGAAGGCCGAACAACGGCGCGCCGCGGCACGAGCACGTGAACAGGAAATGGTGGCCAAGATTCAGGAAAACAAGGCCGCCGTTGTATTGGCGGAAGCGGAAGTGCCCAAGGCTGTCGCCGAAGCGTTTGCCAGCAACAGACTGGGCCTGCTGGATTTCTACGAACTCAAGAACGTTCAGGCAGACACCAAGATGCGGGAATCGATTGCAGGCGAAAGCACTGGTCGTGCCGGTCGCGCGACGGAAGGATGATGACCAAACGCAGGAATGCGACGCTGTGTCGCACTCAAATATCAACGATTCGTCAGAACCTGAGAAATTGCGAAAAAAAGTGACTGGCAATCGTCTGGTTCGCCGATAGTATGCCGCCTCCCCTCGCACAGGACATGAACCTGTGCGATTCAACACCCAACAATTTTGCGACGTTTTGCCGCTTCGGATTTTCCGACGGCTGCAAAGCACACACTGTCGCGGGGTGGAGCAGCCTGGTAGCTCGCGAGGCTCATAACCTCGAGGTCGTCGGTTCAAATCCGGCCCCCGCCACTTAA
>JAYTAK010000536.1:0-1638 GCA_043737515.1 Candidatus Kuenenia sp.
CAGACACCTGCCGGAACGGCGCTGCGCTGGGTCCGGCCTACAGACTCAACCCGAATTCAGGGTCCTGACAAGGGCCTGGATTCCTCTTTATATCGTACGCGGCCTCGAATGTTTAGCCTCAAGTGCGATCTCTACGACCACGGCAGTTTTTCGAACATCCACCAGCGTGGTTTTCGGATGCCTTCCTGCAGGCCGAAATGTTTTCTGGCGATTTCGCTGACGAAGCTGGCGATTTCTTCGGGTGAGTCGCTGACGTAAAAACGATCCACGTCGGCCATGCTGATCGTACCTTCCTTTGCCATCTTGTCTCGCAGGAAATCCAGCATCGGTTTCCAGAATTCAACCCCCGCGAGGATGATCGGAAATTCTTCTACCTTTCGCGTCTGCACGAGCGTGGCGATTTCAAAGAGTTCGTCAAGCGTTCCGAAACCGCCCGGCATCGCCACAAAGGCGTAGGAGTACTTTGCCAGCATAAGTTTGCGAATGAAGAAGTAGTCAAATTCTACAAACTTGTCGAGGTACGGATTTGGTTCCTGTTCCAGCGGCAACACGATATTGCAGCCGACACTGTGTCCGCCGACATCTTTCGCGCCACGGTTGGCCGCTTCCATGATTCCCGGACCTCCGCCGGTCATCACCGTGAAGCCCGCCAGAGCCAGATGCTCGCCGACACTTCTGGCGAATTCGTAATACGGGTGCGTTTCCGGAAACCGAGCCGATCCAAAAACCGTCACGCAGGGACCGACAAAATGCAACTGCCGAAAGCCCATGATGAGTTCTCGAAAGGCTTTGAACGTCATCATCAGTTCGCGGAAACGCGACTGCGGTCCGTTCAGAAAGCGCACGTCCGATACTCGAGTGGATTTTGCTCGTCGGTACTGTTTCGCGATCGGCTCCACTACGCCGTCAGTTCTTGTATCCATGATGCTTGCCATTGGTCCAGTGAGTCACGCTGAATTCGAATGATTGCTGTCCGTTAAACGAAAAACATCTCATCTATAGCCGTGTTGAGTATAACGGCGTCTCAAACCGTGAAGCATACAGCCCGGGCGTGTTTGAGTCGATAACATCCGGCATGGCCGAAAAGCCGCACGCCCTGGCGGCGTCCACGGCTAATGACGGTCTTTATTCGCGACCATTCGCGGTTTAGATTGGTTATTCGACTACGTTACAGGAACAGTAGTGCTCTGTCAGCAATGGACTGATGGGTGGCCGGGGTTGGAGGGCGGCAGCCCGAAACCCCGGGGCTTCCTTCGCTCCGCTCAGTCCAGCCCCGGCCACCCGATCCATCAAGGCACGACTGACAAAGCACAAGTTCCCTGTCTGGTCTTTATACGGTCTCAGACTGCAAGCCGTGAGCTTCGCTTTCGACTGCGACTGCGCCTTCGACTGCGACGCCGAATACCTGTGCATAGAGATTGTAAAACGTCGGCACGAGGACGAGTACCAGCACGGTCGATGTCATCAGGCCGAAACACAGACTGGCGGCCATTGGAATGACAAGCTGTGCCTGGAAGGACGTCTCCGACAGGATCGGTGACAAGCCCGCGATTGTCGTCAGAGATGTCAGCATGACCGGGCGAAATCGCCTTGCACCGGCCTCAAGCACCGCCTGCTTCAGCGGCATGCCGGATCGCA
>JAYTAK010000537.1:0-8960 GCA_043737515.1 Candidatus Kuenenia sp.
CAGGTTTTGGTCACAGTCGCATGTGTCAGCGACATCCGTGTAAGCAGCTCCGTATGTACGAGCTTTGAATTGACCGCCACCCTTGCTGCTGGCAAAGCCAGAAATCTGAAACGACTGGTCAAAGTTGCCGACGGCACTTGACAGGTCGCTCAGTTCAGCGATGACTGAACACTGCAGTTCAACGAGACCGACAATCATCCCGAGAACCAGAATGGTTCCAACGAGTACGATTTCAGCCGACAAAATAACGCCTGATTCATCATTCCAGAGAGTCTTCAACATGTGTGTGTGTGCTTCTTTCGTTGTGACAGAGAGAGACTAGATACTTGGATAGGCTTTGCTAATCCACTTTGGATCAATTGAGAGATTGATCCTGCCCGAATCGAGATCTGCGTCATGGCCATTCGGCAGAAGAACTCGGGCACTGTCCTGAGCTATGAACCGGCCTCGATCTGCATCCGCAAAATCGCGCAAGTCCCTCCCAAACGTCGCTCCGTTCACGTCTGGAAAATCAGACCACTCAGGTGTGCAATGCTCCCTTTTCCACAAGGAAATTGCCTGATCGTTGAGATGCACAGGGCGAACCGCGTTCCTGCCGATCAGGTGCCCACTCGTTTTTGGCTGGAGCCCGGAGTCGCGTCTCGTAAACCAATGCTGGCAAAGGAGTTGCTGACATCGACGGAAAACGCATGGTTGCCGCAGTTTTCGTTCATTGCCGGAAAGCGCAAAGCGTTCTGTGCGTTGCGGTTTGACAACACGTCAACGTGGCGAAACATCGACAACGTGTTGCGGACAGCAGAAACGGCATTTTCCGGGCAAGTAATGTCGCCGGAATTCGTGCTACGACGGGCCTGCGCCCTACTTCAAATACGCGGCAAACGATTACTGCGACTTCAGCAGCGAGCGCAGACGGGACACAATCGGTCCGATGGAATTGAGCGACTTACCAAGTCGTCCGGCGATTTCGCGATATGTCAGTTCATCCAGAAACAGCCAGCGTGCAACCTGTTGCGGTTCCGGGGGAAGTTTCGACAGCAGTGATTCGACTTGATCTCGCTGGTCGAGCTGCCGCACGGAGCTGTTTTCCGACGACGCAAAATCGACAGCCGCCCGATGTGCATTGTGATGCCCCATGGCGGACGAAAACCGATGCTCGGCCAGTTTGCGAACGACAATTCGACGCGCAATCACGCCCAGATACGTCGCCAGTGAACAACGCCCGCGGAAACTTCGCAACGCTGCCATGTCCCGCACCAGGAGTTCTGTCATCGTATCCGCGCACAGGTCTTCGGTGTCGTCTGCGTTGAGTTTCAGGCTGTGGGAATGGGCCGTGTGCTGGATGACCTGGACAATGAGTGGCGTGTACCGGTCAACGAACAGTTTCCACGCCCCGCTTTGAGCATTCAGCAGGTCGGTCAGCAATTTCCGGTCGTGGTTTGTTAGTGGCACGATTTCAACTCACATAGAATAACCATCAACCCGTCGAGTATTCGTCCTGAACTTATTACGCAGAGATTCGCAATTTGGACGGAACATTGACTGTAAAACGCCGTTGTTAAGTTTTTTTGTCCGTGAAACACGGCGAATCTTCACTAAAACGCGGAATCGATCGCCAATTCGTCCAGGAATCCAAATCCTGAGGTTGGCACGGGGCCTCATCAAGCATCAAGTAACCCTGCCTTCAGAACCACCACGCAAAAAGCCGATCCGACTTCAACGAAGTACTGCTAACATTGTGCCAGCCAAATCTGCCTGAGACAACATGTGCCTGCCCGGCGTGCCACAGAATGTGCCAACACTGGTTGGTTTAGCGAACTACCGGCGACTTTTAGGGAGAAATGTCTCCGGTGACTGATGCCGCGACGTGCGGTCTGACGAAAGAAAGACCGAATTCTCACTGTGACATTCGAGAAATGCTGAACGTTTCTGCGTCTCGTCTCGCCTCTGGACTGGTGAATTCTGCAGGATGCTGTCGAGACTGTGTCTCAATTTGCGTCGTCTGGTTTTCTCTGCCCGACCAGTCTGGAAAATGCTGGAAAGAATGTCATAAATCGCCGAAATTCGTATCAAGGTTCGACGTTCGGTTTTGGAAAGTGTATGTTTCGATTTCTGCGAACCAGACAATGTTCATGATCTGAACGGAACAATGCGAATTTTGGCCGCAGATTCTGTTTCAACGAATTCCTGTTTCCAGCGTGTTTGAATCATTTCGATTTTGATGATTGGATCGCCAGATGATCTGGCCTGAAAGGGTGTCACATGACTCATGTTGTTGCTGAGCCGTGCTTCAACTGCAAATACACGGACTGCGTTGTCGTTTGCCCGGTGGAATGCTTCTACGAAGGTGAAGCCATTCTCTTTATCCATCCGGAGGAATGTATCGACTGCGAAGCTTGCGTTCCCGAATGTCCGGTCGCGGCAATCTTCCACGAAGATAACCTTCCCGCAGAATGGTCAGACTATACCGCACTGAATGCTGAAATGGCGTCGCAGTGTCCGGTCATCACGGAGCAGAAAACTTCGATGGCGGAGACTCACGGACTCTGCACAGCACCGAAGCGATAAAATGTTTGCTGCTGTTCGCACATCTGTAATCCGGCGCATGATGCGCCGGATTTTTTGCTGCGCAGTGATGCAAAATGTGTCGTATAAGTCCAATAGGACGTATTGCGTTTCTGGTTTCACCGCAATCAACCGAGCGACGATGAATTAAGTCGCTTCCGCAGGTAATTCGCCCGCACGTTGTTGCGTTCCGCCGTTTCAAGCGCCTCGCCATGCAGCGTCTGCAGGTGCGCCGGCTGAGTGTGAATAAACAACTCATTCACAGTTGCCAGATCCAGGTTGTCGATGAGCCCCTGCTGAATGCCCAATCGCAGGCTCGACAGCAGATGCATCGTTTCTTCAGAACTGATGGACCGGGCACTCGTCAGGACACCGAACGCGCGGGCGACCTGATCGTGCAGTTCCGCGCGTTTGTCGCGCACCAGCAGGTCACGGACGCGGCGTTCCCAGCCAATAATGTTCGAAACGACTTCTTTCACTTCCGTGATCAACTGCTCTTCGGACTTGCCAAGCGTTACCTGATTGGAAATCTGGTAGAAGTCGCCCATGGCCTGGCTGCCTTCACCGTACAATCCGCGCACGGCAAGATTAATCTTTTGGGCCGCCTGATGGACTTTCTGAATTTCCCGCGTCAGACGCAGGGCCGGAAGATGGACCATCACGCTCACTCGAATACCGGTGCCCACGTTCGTCGGACAGGCGGTCAGATATCCAAGTTGTGGATGAAATGCGTAGGGAATCGTTTCTTCGATTTGATCGTCCAGTGCATCGCATTCCATCCAGCAATCGTCCAGCGCAAAGCCGCTGTGGAGCACCTGGATTCGCAGATGATCCTCTTCATTGATCATCACGCTGTGTCGTTCGCCTTCACTGATAGCCACGGCCCTTGGCCCTTCGCCTCGCGCGAGTTCGCGACTGATGAGCTGGCGTTCCATCAGCATCTGGGCATCCAGCGCTGACAGAGATTCGATGTTGACATGATGCACAGGGCGATGTTGAATTTCGTCCTGCATTGCCGACTTCACCATCTGCACAATCTGAAATCGTGCGTCGGCGGAGGCACGCGTCACAAATGCGAAGCCCGCGACATTGCGCGCCAGACGGACGCGACTGGAAATGACAATGTCCGATTCCGGACCGTCACCCCTCAGCCATTCGCCACTCGTGCGCGCGAGGTCTGCCATGCAAAACGAGTTGTCGGGGTGTTCCGGACTCAACGCAGCGTATCCTTGAAAATCGGTGAGTCAGCACTTCGACCTGAGCGACTCCTGCCCTGAATTGTAGGGAGATTCCTGGTCCAGACAAGAAACACCGGTTGTGGAGTGTCCGTTAAGTACAGACATTC
Organism: Candidatus Kuenenia sp.; assembly: GCA_043737515.1. Classification (GTDB taxonomy): domain Bacteria; phylum Planctomycetota; class Planctomycetia; order Planctomycetales; family Planctomycetaceae; genus SXXK01. Next base: position 3,908 of record JAYTAK010000537.1, read on the forward strand.
GCGCAAGTACAGACATTCGCGAGCGAGTCTTTATGCAGGATGGACATTCATGTCCGTCGCATGGCAAACGCTGTCGAAGCAGATATTGCTGTATCTCATAATTCTTTGACGCTTTGGGCGAATTCTGGGCAAAACTCGGACATGAATGTCCAAGCTACGGAAATTAAAGCTTTGGATCATCGCTGTCTTTCGTCCAATGCTCACTCCGGCTGTGCAGGCTTCTTTTTTTTGCGAAGTTTTTTGGGCGTTTCTTCACGCATGGCGTTTTCGAGCCCGGCGATTTCGTCGCGCAGACGGGCGGCGGTTTCGTAATCTTCCTCTTCAATGGCGTTTCGTTGCTGATTGCGCAACTGGATGAGTTGGCCCTGTTCCTGAGTGCCCACAACGATACTTCGAGGTCGTTTGCCTTTGTGTTCGACGTCTTCGTGAATGTTTTCCAGCAACGGCAGAAGCTCCGTCATGAATTCGGTATAGTCCTGCGAACAGCCGAATCGACCGCTCTCGCGAAATTCGCTGAAAGAAATCCCGCAGTTCGGACAACTTGCGGGCGAATGCGAGTCACCCATGAGTTCATCCAGCTTCGATGCCAGATCGGAAGCAGCCGATGGATTCTCGTCGCCTGGACTCTGTTCCAGGTATTCCCTGGCGCAGGTATCGCACAGATGGACAATGGCCGCTTCGCCTTCACGGATTTCCGTGACGTGCAGCGTGGCAGGCTTGGTACAACGTCGGCATTTTTTCATGATGTTTTCGCAGCAGAAGTTTTGGAGGCTGTCCGAAAAGCCTGTAGCTCGACTCTCCAGAGTCGAGATTTCGCAGAAAACGCTCGACTCTGGAGAGTTGAGTTACGGCAAAAAGCGAGCTCTCGGACAGTCTCGTACAACCCCGAGTTTCGTTGGCGTTGGACACAGGCGATGTTCGCATCTGCCAAGTCTGTTCACGTGTTAAAACGACAGTGCCACCAATCATCCCGGTTCGCATCAATTGTTGCAAGTGCTACGTTCACCGGTTGTCGTATCGGCGCAAACTCAGATTTGCACTTCGTGAATGTCGAAGACAACACCGGCAATAAGCTGTCAGCGAGTTTTTGTGATTCGCAGGTTTCGCCTGTTCGCTTGCTCGACCCAAACCTTGATGCTACGCCGAAGGAATTGTTTCGAAAGGTACAGAATCAACCAGAGATACGAGGAAGACAATCGCCCGTAGTACGGTAAATCAATTGCGATCAGTAGTTTTTGAGTACCCATTTGGTTGTGACTGACGCTGGGTATCAGATATGCTGCGAACTCAATTCCCACGATTGAAGCATTTACGAATCGAAGTCAGGCTATCATTGGAATCGGGAGCGAGCATTCACACATGTCAGGAACTCCAAACAACGTTGGTCGAGCGGCACTTGCTAATTCCGATGCCAGGGGAATTCAGACTGCACCTGATCCAAATGAAACCGGTTGGCCAAAGGGCGTTCCATTCATTATCGGAAATGAAGCCTGCGAGCGATTCAGCTTTTACGGCATGAAGGCGATCCTTCAGGCGCATCTGACAATTCTGTTTGCAGCCAAAATCATGGCTGAAAAATCGGCCGGTACTGGCGAAGTTGTGGCCACCGCAACAACCGCTGTTAACGAAATCGCGGCCTCCAGTGCTCAACACATGGGCCATTTGTTTATGGCAGCCGTCTACGCAACGCCAATGATCGGTGCGATTGTCGCAGATCGATTGCTCGGCAAATACAGAACCATCATTTGGCTTTCGCTGGTGTATTGTGCTGGCCACGCAGTCCTCGCAATCGCCGATAACACCATCGGCGGCATGGCACTCGGATTGGGATTGATCGCCGTGGGGTCCGGTGGAATCAAACCCTGTGTTTCCGCAAATGTCGGCGACCAGTTCGGAGCTGGCAACAATCACCTCGTCAGCAAAGTGTTTCAATGGTTCTATTTCAGCATCAACTTCGGCTCCTTTTTTTCAACGCTGATCATCCCGTTGTTGAACCGACACTACGGTGCCTCGGTGGCATTCGGACTTCCCGGTATCCTGATGTTTATCGCGACGATTCTTTTCTGGATGGGGCGACGCAATTTTGTTCACGTGCCTCCAAATCCTGGCGGAAAACTTGGATTCTATGACACTTTGTGTTCACTGCTGCTGTTTCTTGGCGCGATTGCGGTTCCGATGTTTTTCATGGAACACCTTGGGCTGGTGTGGTCGCTCGTGGCCATCGCCATTTGCCTGACGGCGGGCTATCTCGTCTTCAACTACCGGCAATCGCTTAAGCCAGATCCGGGATTCCTGGCCGTGATGCTGCACTCCGTTCAAGCCTTGTTCAACGGGGAAAATCGTAAAGCAAAAGCAGAAGCATCAAAAGCCGCACACGGCGAGATCTCCCGCAATTTTTTCTTTTCATCCGCTTCAAAAAAATTCGGCGAAGAGACCGCCGAAGGCCCGCTTGCCGTTCTGCGAATCATCAGCGTGTTCTTCCTTGTAAGCGTCTTTTGGGCGCTGTTTGATCAACACGCAACAAGCTGGGTCCGGCAAGCTCAAAAGATGGATCTTGTCGTCTGGGGATTTTCACTTGATGCGAGCCAGATATCATCGATGAATGCTCTGATGGTCATGCTGCTGATACCGCTCAATAACTTTTTCATCTATCCCTCAATCGAAAAACTCGGCTTCAAGCTGACACCGCTCCGAAAAATGACCATCGGCATGGGAGCCGCCAGCTTTGCGTTTGTTGCAGCGGCCGTGTTGCAGCTGTTGATCGACCGGAATGGCGACGGCAGTGTGCCCGTACTTTGGCAAGTCGTCCAATACCTGATTATGACGCAAGCTGAAGTGATGGTTTCGATCACGGGGCTGGAGTTCGCCTATACTCAGGCACCAAAAGCAATGAAGTCCACAGTCATGGGTTTCTGGCTTCTGTCAGTCTCACTGGGCAATATTCTCGTCGCCGTGCTGAGTACGTTTGAAGGACTATCCTTGCAGTCATTCTTCTGGGTCTTTGCCGGATTGATGGCACTTGCTGCGGTTCTGTTTGCAGGCTTTGCGATGGTTTATCGTTATCGCGATTACACAAAGTAGAACAGACCCTGTTCAGCACGGCGATAATGCAGATCATCCCTGTCATCGATATCCGCAACGGAGTCGCAGTGCGGGCTGTCGCGGGCGAGAGGAGTCGGTACGGGCCGCTCGCGGGTCGGCTGACGGACAGTGCGGAACCGGCGGCGGTATTGAAGGCGCTCGATCTGCATTTTCAGTGTGCGGTCTGCTATGTTGCCGATCTGGATGCCATCGAACGGCAGCAGCCGAATCGTTGCACCATTGCGGAAATGGTTCGCACGGGCGTTGCACTCATCGTGGATGCTGGTGCGACGACAGTCGAACAGGTTGAGGCCTTGCTGGAGATCGGTGTACGACAGGTTGTCCTGGCGTCGGAGTCAATGCACGACCTGAGGCAGCTTGACACACTGGTGACACAATTCGATTCTGGTTCGTTGATATTCAGCGTTGACCTGAAGCACGGCGAACTGCTGGTCCGTGATCCCGTGTGGCACGGAAAGTCTCCGCTCGACCTGGCGCGATTCGTGATCGAGCGGGGTATTCGTCAACAGATCGTTTTGGATCTGGCGGCAGTCGGAACCGGACGCGGCGTGCCGACCCTGAAATTGTGTCAGGACATCAGACGCATTTCGCCGGATATCAGGATCATTTCGGGCGGTGGCGTAGACTCTGCGCAGTGCGTGGCTGAAGCGGCGCAAGCAGGGCTGGACGGCTTGTTGATCGCTTCCGCACTGCACGACGGACGATTGACCGCCAGCGATCTGACCGCGTATGTGCATCGGTGAAAGGTCGAAGCAGTCTGCTGTGCAATCGTTGAGTCAGTGTCGCTGGTTGCTCGCCTATTCCGCTGTGGCGGGCAGAGATTTCAGCAGGCGTTTTGCTTCATCGACCTGCATCTGCACGGTCGGATCGTTTTCGTACAGAGATACAGCCGCCTCCAGGGCGGCTCTGGCGGCTGGCAGGTTTCCTGGATTGTCGGCGGCAGACTTGACTCGACCAATCACCATCGCGAACAGTTCGTCGCGGCCGTTGGACAATGGTTTTCCGTCCCATTCTTTCAGCTTTGTCGTCAGGTATTCAACAAGGTAGGCATTCCGCGGACTTGATTTTGCAACTTCCAGAATCAGTTTCAACTGTGCGCGAGCGGTTGCCGCATCACCGTCGTTGTAGAGATCGAAAGTTCTTCGAATGAGTCGCTGCAGTTCTGATTCAGCCGTCGCACTGCTGTCTCGATCGGCGCGCAGGGTTCGAGTGAAATCGTACTGGTCGGCCTTGTCCATCATGGCTCGGATTTCGGCTTCCGATTCCGGCAGCAGTTTTTCGCTCAGCAGAGGCTGCAGGTATTCATCTCTGGCGCGGATCCATGCCGGACTCGCTGGTTGATTAAAAATCGTCCGCGCGGAATTCAGGTTTTGTTCCGGATCGATCTTCGGTCGCCGCCCCAGCCAGATTCCTGCGACGATGATCAGCGCAAACAATGTGAGCAGCACAAAGATGTTGTCGAAGAAGCGGGCGACCGGCGACTTGACCAGCGCGGCTGTGGCTTCGTCACGCATCACGTTGCGCACCATGGTCGCGGGACCGGGTTGACCGGATGGCGTCGGGGCTTCGTGAAAATCAGCCTGGAGCGTTTCGCCGGGGCCAGGACGTTCGATCGTGAGCGATTCCGCGTTGTCTTCCTGATTCTGCAGACGCGAACGGATTTGTTCCAGTCGTTTCATCAGCACCAATGCATCATGGGGTCGTTTTGCCGGGTCTTTTTCCAGCAGTTGACACACGAGATCTTCCAGCAGTCGCGGGATATTGGAAACGTATCGACTGGGTTTATCAAATTGTGAAAACTGATGTTTCTGCAGGATGTCGTTCGCCGTCGGGCCGGTGAACGGAGGCCGCCCCGTGAGCATCGCATACATCACAGCCCCCAGAGAATACAAATCGCTCCGCTTTGCTGCGCGCTGTCCGCGGGCTTGTTCGGGCGACATGTATTCGGCGG
>JAYTAK010000538.1:0-8951 GCA_043737515.1 Candidatus Kuenenia sp.
CGTGAAAATGCCCGCCGTGTGCAGTGTCAGAATAATCTGGTGCAGTTGGGTGTGGCTTTGCAGAATTACAATCAGACGTTCAGCGTTCTGCCTCCCGGATGCGTGAATGAGACCGGGCCAATCCTTGCAGATGGCAAAGGTTATCGTATCGGTTGGATTGCTCAGATTCTGCCTCAACTTGGCGAGAATGCCCTTTGGAATCAGATCAACTTTGTGGACCCACGTCGCTCGTTTCTGTCCCCGGAAGAAAGCGCCTCGCTGGATGAAGCTCTGGAACTGTGGAACCAGCTTGAATCCGGTCAGATCACCAAAGAGCAGGCCAGCGAAATGCAGAATGGGATGAACCCGACGCTGAACAGACAAATCGGATACGGCTACGACGTCACACGAGGAATGCCGGAGCCACCAGATCTGGCGGGAAAACTATCGGGCATGACCATCAACCTGAGTCTGCTTCAATGTCCATCAAGCTCTTCCACTCGGACTCCGACTTCCTGCTATGCGGGCGTTCACAACAGTTTCGAACAGCCAATCGACTTCGATGGGGATGGCTTGCTGTACCTGAATAGTTCAGAATCGCTCGAATCTGTCCCTGATGGCACGTCCAATACACTGTTGCTCGGAGAACACTTGAATACTCCGCCTGGAACGATCTGGCTGTATGGAGACCGTGGCACGCTTCGCAATATGGGAGATTCCAAAGGCATGGGTGCGTACTCACGCATCATGTACTCCGACCCGCGCACCGGAGAAATGGAAGACACCCGCAATATGACCGACGAAGAACTTGCTGAATACAAGCGGACGCGAAATCAACTTGTCGGCACCTTCGGAAGTGCACACTATACTCACGTTTTTTTTCTGCTGGCCGACGGCAGCGTCCGCGGAATTCGCAAGACGATGTCGCAGGACGTATTGCTGAAACTGGCATCCCGCAAAGACGGGCAACTGGTGTCCGCGACGGAATTCTGATGTAGGATGGACATTCATGTCCGTCGCATGGCCAATATCTCGGACATGAATGTCCAGGCGACCGGAATCACAACTATAGTCCTCGCGGTCAAGATTGTGAGAATTGGCGAGCGGCATGCGTCAGCTTGCCGGTACAAAAACGAGGTACCGGAGGGCTCACGCCACTCCGCTCGCCAGACTCATTTCTGGCCGCGCGGAGTATATGGACTGAGCTTCAGGAACTCGGCCCGTCTCCTCGTCACACTCCGGATTTGGCCACAGTGCGTCAGGCTTTCGCGGCATGGGTGAGGCGTCTGGAATTCGGAACGGCAACGTACCGGTGGGCTGACGCCACACGGCTCGCTGGCTGCATTCGACGCGGCCCGAGCCTGTTTTCAGGTTCGAAAACGGGAACTGCGGAGATCAAAGGCTCATGGAATGTGTTTTTCCTTGCCGAAATGCTGCTTGAGACTTACACTCCCCCGCTTCGTCATCCAGCCAGAGGGCTGGTGTGTATCACGTCGCCAGGAATTCCGTGGCGACATTTTGGTTCAGTCCCAATGCCGGTGTACTTGTCACAGGCTGGCTGAAACACCTCAAGGTTTAAGCAGATGAAAAAAGATATTCACCCGAAATACCAGCCGGTTGTGTTCATGGACACATCCACAGGTACGCGCTTCCTGATCAACTCCACGATGCGTGCCAAAGAAAAAACGACGTGGGACGATGGCAAAGAATACCCCCTCGTGAAGGTCGAAATCAGCTCGGCATCGCACCCTTTCTACACCGGCAAGATGAAGTTCATCGATTCCGCCGGGCGCGTCGAAAAGTTCACCAAAAAATACAAATGGGGCAAAAAAGACGAAGAGACCGCAAAGTAGCGACTGTGATCTGACAATCTGACAAGGGCGTGCGCAGGGATCTGCGCACGTCCTTTCTTTTTTGCCTGCGGGCAAAACGATTTCCAGTCCACAGATTTTGTTCACAGGCACACACCAATGTTCCCAGTTCTCGAACGCCAACTGGCCCGCTACGAGGAACTCGAAAAACAGTTGCAGGATCCGGATGTCCTCTCCAATATCTCGCGCATGCTGGAGATTCAGAAGGAAATCGGCAAGCTCACGCGCATTGCCGCAGCCGTGCGAAAATTCCACCGGCTGGAGGGCGACATCGAAGCCGCGAAGATGATGATCGACGAGGAAGAAGATCATTCGTCGCGGGAATATGCCAAGTCAGAACTGAATCAACTGGTCGCCCAGCGGGATGCACTGGCCGTCGAACTGGAAGACATGGCCACCGCCGGAGATTCCATCACCCGCGGCGCGTGTATCATGGAAGTTCGAGCTGGCACGGGCGGCGACGAAGCCGCGTTATTCGCCAAAGATATTTTCGACATGTACTTGTCATATTGCGAACAGCGAAACTGGAAGACCGAAGTTCTGGAATTCAGTCCGACGGAACTGGGTGGCCTGAAGGAAGTGGTCTTTTCCATCACCGGCGACGGTGCCTTTCACTCACTGCAGTTTGAAAGCGGCGGACATCGCGTCCAGCGCGTGCCTTCGACTGAAACTCAGGGGCGAGTCCATACCAGCGCCGCCACCGTGGCCGTGTTGCCGGAAGCCGACGAAGCGGAAATCGACATTCGCCCCGAGGACGTGCAGGTGGATACGATGCGTGCCGGTGGACCAGGCGGCCAGAAGGTCAACAAGACCGAAAGCGCCGTGCGTCTGACGCACCTGCCGACCGGAATCGTCGTGAAGTGCCAGGACGAAAAGAGCCAGCACAAAAACCGCGCGAAAGCCATGCGCGTGCTCCGCAGCCGCATTCTGGAGGCTCAGACGATGAAGCTGCAGAATGAACGTGCGGAACATCGTCGTACGCTCGTCGGTTCGGGTGATCGCAGCGAACGAATTCGCACTTACAATTTCCCCCAGAATCGCATGACAGATCATCGCTGCAATCTGACGATCTATAAACTCGATCGAATCATGATGGGCGACATGGGGGAACTCATCACCGCATTGCTGGCGTTTGACCGAAACGAGCGACTGCGAGACGCAGACGAAGCCATGTGAGATACAGGCTTGGCGAGCGGAGCGGCGTCAGCCCTCCGGTACAACGAGCATGTAGGATGGACATTCATGTCCGTCGCATAGCCATGAAACAAGTTCGAAGCGAAGAATATTGTGCCTTGACGGTCGTTCGACAATGCGACGGTGTTTGGTAAATATCTCGGACATGAATGTCCAAGCTACATGAATCGCAATTTCCACGGACGAAGCCCGCGTTACGCCAGCGGCAATACATCAACATTCACAATCAGCCGATGTTGCCCGCCGCCGATGAAAACGCCAGTGAGCGGCGGGACGTCGCTGTAGTCGCGGCCCCAGGCGAGGGTAATGTGGTCTGTCGAACAAATCGTATTATTCGTCGGATCGACATCCAGCCACACACCGTTCCCGCAGTACGCCGACAACCATGCGTGCGTGGCGTCCGCTCCGATAAGTCGCGGTTCGCCTTCTCTGGGCACGGTTCGCAGATAGCCGCTGACATACCGCGCCGGGATTCCAATTGATCGCAGCATCGCAATCTGCAGATGCGCGAAGTCCTGACAAACACCGCGTCGCAGGCGAAACACTTCCGCCACCGGGGTGTTGACCGTCGTCGCGCGACTGTCATACACAAATTCTGCATGAATCCGCCGAGTCAGATCCAGCACCGCGGCCGCCATGCTCCGTCCCGGCGGAAACGATTCGAGCGCATATTTGCGTTTATCCGGAAACCATGAAATGCGAGGCGACGCGAATTCAAACTCAGCCGCATCGCGATCATCCGGCGTGGCATGATTCTTCACGCCGAATGCCACCACTTCCCAGGGCACGCTGAGCTGTAGTTCAGGCCGCAGAATATCCGCGACGGTCACCACCGACGTCGCCGTCACTGTGAGCCGCTGATATCCTTCATTGAACGAAAACAGATGCACGGGATTTCGAAAAGCGTCAATTCGCCGCGTCCGAACTGACGGCTCGGGCTCGATCGACAGGCTGAAGGAATCAACCTGCTGCCAGTTCACCGGTCGCAATTCCAGCCATGCCTGATTGTGGCCGATCGACACCGAGTCGTGACTGTCGTAATTTGTCTTGTGCGTGATGCGGTACTTCACGGAGCACCTCCGCCGAATTCCGTGAACTGTCGCGGTACGCCGGAATGCACAAGGTATTTTCGCGTCAGCACATTCGACAACTGCGTCATGTTGTCTTCCACTGACTTCAGTGCCGCAATCACAGCTTTGGGATGCGACGCTGCAAGGTCCTCGCCCGTTAACATTCTCACGGCGTGTGCGGCCTGCATCACGATTCGCATTTCGTCGGACCGCAGCGGACTTGCTTCAAAACCAGGCAGCCGATCCACATGCGACACGACGCGATCAATCTGAAACGCCAGGGAACGCGGATTGGTCTCATCCGTGATCGTCAGATCCAGCACGGCGTTACGATAAAAGTTTTCACGATATCGAAAGCGATACGTCATCCGCACGTCGAGCACCTCAATGAGCGTCTTGAGTAAAGCAGGCGACGTGGGGCCACGCTTCCAGTCGGCAGACAGCAGCAGTCTGGCAGTCGAGCTGGCACGTTCGATACAGCGTCCAAGTTCCAGAAATCGCCATGACGGCCCGCGATTCATGCCGTCAAAAACCAGACCACTGACTGATGCAATATCACCGACAAGCGAATTTGCAGAACTGACGACGTCCGTGATATCTCGCCATTCTTTCTCTGATGAATTCCTGAATTTCTCCGCCGTGACGTTGATACGATGCCATGTATCCGGACTGATCCAGTCACGAACCAGCGACGCCAGACGTGTCAGCTCATTCACGACGCGAGCCAGTCCGCCAAACTCACCGGCGTCATAGACGGCAACTGGGAGAGCTTCTGTCAGCGACGGCAGTTGTGACTCAAGCCCATCCACAACAAAGCCGGGCTCAAGTTGCCCAAATTCGCTCAACGCCCGCGCCAGGAAGCGAACTTCGATCATGTCCACATTTCCTTCATCGGCCAGACGCTCAGCCAGAGCCCGAATGAGGCGTGCAAGAAAGTCGCAGCAATCCAGCGAACGCCCGAGCCAGAACAGGTTGTCCGCCACGCGGCTGGGAAACAACGCCGACGTGCGACGGAGTTCGGTCGGTTGATCATGCGGACTCAACAGCGTCACCGGATCAACTTTTCCATCGGCGATGACCCACAGATCCTTACTGCCTTCTCCCGCCGCAATTGACAACTGCATCGGGCCGGTGTCAGGCGCAATACGAATCAAACCGCCCGGCATCAGATGCCACTCGCCGTCATCCTCCACGAGAAATGTACGCACGGCAGCATGACCGCATCGAATCCCCGCCGCCGACCAGACCGGTACGGCAGATCGTGCGACTTTCTCCTGCGCGACCCAGGCATAAGGATTCGCACGCAGATTCGCGACAAGTTTTTCACGCTTTTCGGCTGTCAGGTCGCTGACGATGATCTCTTCGCCGCCGCTCTTCTGGAACGCTGGCTTCACAACCAGATGGTCAAGCCGGTTCATCACGAAGTCAAGACTGTCCGCTTCGCCGCACCACCATGTCGAGATGGACGGCATCTTGAGAGATTCGCCCAGCAATCGCTGGCAGAGTCGCGGCAGAAACGCCATAAACACGGGGGCCCCCACGATACCGCAGCCCGGCGTATTTGTCACCGTGACGTTGCCGGATCGAATCGCGTTGAGCAGCCCAGGCACACCGTGCGCTGAACAGCCGCCAAGTTCAAGAGGATCAAGTCCCGATTCTCCTCCGCGAGTGAGTACGATATCAACCGGCACCAGCCCCGACAGTGTTTTCAAAAAGACGGCATCATTTCGCACGGCAAGGTCACCGCCTTCGACCATCGTGTAGCCCAGATATCGAGCCAGATACACGTCTTCAAAATAGTACGGATGCCCCGGTCCACTCGAAAGCAGCACGATTCGTGGATTGTCACCGGGCCGCGGTGTCCGGCGTCGAACGGAGTTCTGCAGACGCGCGAAGAACGGGGCGAGACGTTCCACAGGAATCTGCTTGAACGCCGTCGGCATTGTGCGTGAACTGACGATGCGATTTTCGAGGGCGAAGCCAGGACCGGCCGGCGCTTCGGACCGATCCGCCATCACCCACCATTGACCTTCCGCCGACCGCGCGAGTTCTACGCCATACATGAACATCGGAAGACGATCCATCCGACCGATGTCACAGAACGGTCGCAGGAACTCCGGATTCGCGTACAGCACTTCAGGCGGCAGAGTGCCATCGTCGATGAGACTCCGCGAACCGTAGATGTCGGCGATGACCAGATTCAGCAACCGGGCACGCTGCGCAAGGGCTTCGGCCACGACGGCCCAATCCGCCGCAGTGATCAGCATCGGCAGCAGGTCGAGTCGCCACGGGCGCGCCGCATCGCTGCCGGCACCAACAGAGTGATAGCTCACGCCGTTTTCGCGGAGCATTCCGTCCGCCTGCTCATTGCGGCGGGAAAACTCTCCGATAGGCACGCTGCGCAGCGCCGTCAGAAACTTTGCCCAGTGTCCGCGTGGCGCGCCGTCGCTGCCGTAAACTTCGTCAAAGACGAACGGCGGACAGTTGAACATTCGCTCTGTCTTTGCGCTCGGAGACAATCCTGTGGCCATTCCATTGTATTCCGGAGTTTCAAATTGTTCCGCGACGCAGATCCAGGGTGCAGGGGAAATCTGGCGACATCTGAGGCGTCTTAGGCACCATCAAACCGCCGGTATGACCCATCCGGAAAAATCGCCCCGAGCGGCGACTTTCCGCTGCCAGCGCGTTGACCGGATATCCGTCCGGATTCAAACCGCCCGGATGTTCAACATTGTAACGGCAACCCCCCAGAGATCGACCGTTTGCGGTATCGACCAGATCAAACACCAGCGGCGTATGCACGCCAATGTTGGGATGCAGGCAATTCGGCGGCTGCCACGCACGGTAACGCACGCCGCCGACGAATTCTCCCTGCGTCTCTGTGGGTTGCAGAGGGATCCGCACGCCATTGACTGCAATACACATCGACTGCGAAAACATACCCGTCACTTTGACCTGCAGTCGTTCGACCGACGAATCCACAAACCGCGTCATGCCACTGCCGCCGGGTTCTTCGCCCAGCACATACCAGGGTTCGAGGGCTTGACGCAGTTCCACATGCACACCACTGTATTCAAACGTGCCGATCAGCGGACAACGGAACTCCAGATGCGCTCCGAACCAGTGTACGTCAAAATCAATCCCGTCCTGCTGCAGGGCATTCACCACTGCCGCCAGATCCTGCCACAAATAGTGCGGCAACATGAATCGGTCATGGACAATCGTGCGCCAATGAATCAGTGGAATGTTGTACGGCTTCCGCCAGAACATCGCCACCAGCGAACGCACCAGTAACTGCTGCGTGAGACTCATCCGCAGATGCGGCGGCATTTCAAACCCTCGCAGCTCGACCAGCCCCAGGCGACCTGCCGCGTGATCCGGCGAATACAGCTTATCGATACAGATTTCCGCCCGATGCGTGTTGCCCGTGAGATCGACGAGCAGGTTTCGGAACAGACGATCCACCAGCCAGTTGGGAATGTAGCCACAGCCCGGTTTCGGAACCTGCTGAAAGGCCATCTCCAATTCGTACATCGCATCATCGCGACCTTCGTCAATCCGAGGTGCCTGGCTCGTCGGACCGATGAACAAGCCGGAAAACAGATATGACAGAGACGGATGATTGTTCCAGAATCCGACAAGGCTGCACAGCAGATCCGGACGCCGCAGAAACGGGCTGTCGGCTGGTGTCGCGCCACCCAGCACCAGATGATTGCCGCCGCCGGTTCCCGTGTGACGACCATCCATCTGAAACTTTTCAGTGCCCAGTCGGCACTGTCGAGCCTCTTCATAGACTGACCCGGAGATGTCCTTCAATTGTTCCCAGTCATGTGCCGGATGTACGTTGACTTCGATGACGCCTGGATCGGGAGTCACTTTCAGCATTTCCATGCGATAGTCGAACGGCGGCAGGTAGCCCTCGATGATCACCGGCGTCTGCAGGGACTCAGCGGTCTCTTCGATCATCGCCACCAATTCAAGATAATCCTCCAGCGTGCCCACCGGTGGCATGAAGACGCGAATCTGCCCGTCGCGCGGTTCGATACACAGCGCCGTGCGGACGACATGCCCTGCCGCCAGCGTATCGGATTGATAGTCCTCGCTGGATTCTTCCGGATCGTCGCTGAGCCCCAGCCGCTGCAGGACCTGCTGCTGTCGCGGTGCATCTGTGGTTCGACGTTCAGCTTCAAGTCGTTCCGATGCGGACTTGCGAATCTCCGCATATCCCGGCAGCGGTGCACGTTCGGCAAACGGATCGCGAGGATGAACCTGCAGTTCACTGTTGCCTGTGATTGGAAGTGATTCCAGCGGAAGTCGCAGGCCCATCGGCGAATCGCCGGGGATCAGGAACAGGCGATGCGATCGAAACGGCCAGAACCCGCTCGTCCATTTCGCATTCGCCTGCCACCATGCACGAGTCAACGGCAATACAAAACCGACAGGACGGCTGATCCCGCGTGTCAGCGCGCGGCTGAGACGTCGGCGATCTTCGTCGGCGTCCGGATCAAACATACGCGGATCCACATCGACGGGCAGCTTGTTCTCAATCTCCAGCATGTGGAAGACGTCTTCATACGCCGGGCGAATCCAGCGATCTTCAACGTGCAGGCGATCGACCAGTTGGCACATAAAATCGGCAGCGAGTTTCTCGTCCGCCACAGGTTTGCTCGGATCGGCTTTGCCCGCTGCCAGTCCCAGATCCGCCAGCAACGCGGGATTCTTCCACATCGGCTGACCATCACGACGCCATAAACAACTGTACGCCCAGCGCGGCAATGATTCGCCGGGATACCATTTCCCCTGACCGTAGTGCAGCAACCCGCCTGGCGCGAATTTA